>CANRHF010000025.1 GCA_947630345.1 uncultured Oscillospiraceae bacterium
GGCGAAGCGGTACATGGTGTACACCGTGTTCTTCATCTGCTCCGGAATCTCGCCGGGATCCTCTATATCGCCGAGGATGGGGACGAACTGGGCCGCCGTCTCAAAGTTCATCCGGTAGACCCAGCCCTTTGCCCGGGCCTGGGTGGCGTTATCGAACAGGGCAGTTCCTGACCCCTCGTTTCCCTTCGGAACATCGTCAGGGCCGCCATATGTGGCGGTTGCGGCTTCTCCCGAGTACCAGCCCTGGGTGAACGTATCTTCGCCGGGATTCCCACTATGCTCCCTTATGTATTCGTCGTTCCAGTGCCAGTCGTAGACGCCGGTGCGCACCATGCCGTGCATCTCGCCGAAGAGCAGCATGGCCATGTCGTAGTCCTGCGGTTTGCCGGAAAGCTCCTCATGCTCGTCATACTCGTGGACGTGATACGGCGTGGCGGTAATGGAGCCGTTCTTGATCTCCATGTACTCGCCGATGGGGTCCTGGTAGGTGATGGAGTCGCCCACGCCGGCGTCGTTGTCGCCGGACACGGGGACAAACACGTTGCCCAGGATCAGGGCCAGGATGCGGTCAAAGGTGGTCTCCAGCGCCCCGGAGGTCACGTCGAAGAAGTCGTTGTTGTACGCGATGTTCTTGACAACATCGTCATTCGTAACTGTGATTTTATCTTCGCCGCCGGCTTCGTATGTGACGCTGTCCTTTATGGGTTCGATAGCGATATTTATAGGCTTACCGTCGCTGTTGATTTGGTTCGGTCCTTCTGTTCTTTCATTGCTCTTAAATTTCTCCCATGCCTGCTTAAGACCGGTGATTGTATCTTTTGTTTCGTCTCCCCCGCCAAGGGGCTGGATTTCACCTCCAACAAACAGAAGTTCCTTTGTGATCTCAGCTTTTGCAGCATAATTGGAAGACGGCAAAGTTTCCTGAATTGTTTCATTCGTGCCGAATTTGTCGTTATTCGCCGAATTGTTATACCAAGCATCAATATTGTTGAGGTTATACTCCTTCGGGTCCAGCGTAGGATACAGACGCATTCTGCCCCACAGCGGCACGTGAACGGTGTCGACGTTCATGGTGTAGGTGGAGAGGGGGACCCGGCTGTCCAGGGTGGCGTTGTCGGTTTTCCAGCCATGGTCATAGTGCTCCTTCACCACCTGATTCATATAGGAGGCGGTGAGCAGCACCTCCATGACAGTACCCGCCGTACCCGTCACATCGTTGTCGCTGCTGTAAAATATGCCCGCTTGGTCCCAAACCGGAGGGGATGAAAGCGTGCCGTCCTCGTAGATATCCGCGCCCTGATTATATATGCCGTGCAGACCGTCCCATTTTTCTCCGAGCGTATCTTTCCCGGGGATAAAGACGTTGTACCATTCGTCTCCTTTTTGATCGACCGGTATTTTTTCCCCGTTGTCACCATCTTTAGTTGCTCCGCCGAGTAGATGTTCCACGTCTATTGGGCGACCGTCAAATAACGCGCGACTTTTGTCTTCTGTTTGGCCGTCATTTTTTCTCCAGTTGGGGGTGCTGTTATTAGTCCATGCGTTGGCTTTCAGATAATCACGTTGTAACTCCTTACTCTCCTCACCCGCATAAAATCTCTGTCCATAGCGAGCATTCCAGTCTTCGGCGGTATATTCGTGTGAACTATCTCCATCTCCCATCTCGTTGAACGAGAAGTTCGCGCCGCCGTCGGACATGATGATGGCCGCCGGGATGCGGGCCACGGTGGACACCACGCCGTTTGTGAGCGTCTCGGTATATGTTGTTGCTTCCGAATCCGCGAGCTGCTTATACGCCAGGTAGATGCCGCCCTGGGTGTTCGTGAAGTAACCCACATAGTCGTCGGCTGTGAGACCGGAGGTGGGTTTCATAGCCAGTTTAAGTTTTGAAGTTGCCGTCCCGAGTTCATCATCCATTAGAGGCTTGTTGCCCTCCATACAGTTCAGTATTCCCTGCAAGCCGGATGCATATTTTGGATCATTTGAACTTGTTGCTTCATAGACCTCCTTGTTCTTGTCGGCATATTTAGCCGTCGGTTCCCCGTTCACCCATTCGCACGGGAAAGCCTTGGCGTTAGTTCCGTCGTCGGTAAGCACATTGTTGCTGACGGTTTTGGTGAGATTCGTCCACTCGTCGGTAGTATTGGTTTTTGCGCCCTCCTGACCTTTGCCGTCGCCATTATCATTCAGGATGCCCGTATAGGTGTTGTACTCAGCGTTCACCACCACGGTGTAGCAGGTGTCGCGGTTGTTCATCCAGTACCAGCCGTCCTTGGAAACCAAAGGAAGCGGTGTGCCGTTCTTTTTAACTTCGTCTCCTACTGTCCTGTACACCAGGTCGCTGGGGTGGTACAGGGTCTCCATGCCGCCGACGGAGAGATAGGGTTGATTATTTACTCTTTTATAATGTCCAAGCGGCATGAGAACAACGGCGTTGGCGCCGTAGCCGCACACCGCCACCCGGTTCTGGGGGTTCTGCGCCATCAGCTTGTCGATGGTCATATTGATGGCGTCCAGGGTCTTTTGGATGCGGGAGTTTTTGATGCGGTCGGCCATGGGTACGCCCTGCTCCGGCCACACCGCGCCCTCGTCCTTATCCGGATTATGGGGCATATAGATGTTCAATCCCGTGTCGATGCCATACCGCGTATCCTGCCCCATGGAGCCGGACATATCGAACACAATCACCAGATCCACCGGGCTGGGCGGATACTCGTTGACCACCTGGGAGCTGGCCAGGGCGGAAAACACATGGGCAAAGTCAGCGTTGAACAGCACGTCGCCAACATAACCGTCGGTAGCCATGTCCAGGGTGATCTTATTGGTACCATCAAAGTGGCTGCTCAGCCCCTTCCGGGCACTGTCCCCAAAGGCGAAGACCGACTTGTCCGTCCAGACCCGGCCGGCGTACCGGGAGCCGGTAGTCTCGGTGAGCAGGCGGTTCACATAGTCGTCCATGGTGTCGGGGTCGGCCACCCGGCTGCCCGGCACGATGTGCTTCGTCTCCTCTGCAGCGGCGGCATAGGCCTGCCGCACCTGGACGCCGCTCAACATGGAGGCGGTCATGCACAGGCAGAGCAGGGCAGCCGTCAGCCTGCGCGATATTCCGTGCGTTTTCGTTTCCCTCATCTGTTTTCCCCCCTGGAAAAGAAATCGCTGGAGCATTCTGCCGTTCCGTTTTTCTCTCGGGCGTTCGCCAGCCTCTAAAACGCGCAGTCTTTTCATCTTCCGTTCCCTTCCGGCAAGCTCCGTTTTATGTTCCCTTTCGGCGCGGTATTAATCCTCCAACAGCGGGAAAAATATCTACAGCGCCTACGGCGGCTCGGCCGCAGAGTTCGTCACTCTGCGCTCACATTATTCTAAAAATACACGAGTCATTATAGCACCGACACAGCCCAAATTCAATAGTTGCGCAGAAAAAATTTTGAAAAAATTTTTTCAGGCTTTACACAAAATGAGAAAAAGAATACCATTTCGTGTTAAATTGCCTTGACTCATTATGTCAATCGCAGTCAAAACTACAGTCAAGAGGTTTTCACGAGCGGCAGCGTGGAAAATGATCCCAATATGATCATCTTCCAGGAGGGATGCCGCGCGGCGGGACTGTGAATAATCGCAGTCAAACTATTAAGTCAAACACGGAGAGATTTTGGCCATCATTCTTTGAAAAGTATGGAAATAGGTGGGGAAAAAGCGACCAAAACGGGGAAAATCCGCTCTCAGCGCAGAGTGACGAACTCTGCGACCGGATTGGTCCTGACTATGCATGAATCTTGCACGATCTTTACAGGAGGTCCGCGCGGCGCGGCGCAGTGAAGCGGAAGGGCTTCTATAGAATGCCGCTGGAGAGCATCTCACTGTAGCGGTGGAAGGCTTTTCCAGCGTAGTTCGGAGCAACAGGTCTTGACTTGGACACATAGGGAAACGGTAATATGAGGTTCTTTGGTACCCACGTGGGACAGGCTATAAAGCGCTTGATCATCGCATGTATACAGTGCTGTCTGAAGCTTTTTTACTTTCTGCCGATCAATGACCGGCGGATTTTGCTGAGTTCCTTTGAAGGCGATCAGTATTCCGATAATCCCAGGTGCATGAGCGAGTACCTGGCGGCGCGCTACGGTCAGGAGCTGGAGCTTGTATGGGGATTCCGGCATCCGAAGAATTTTCGGGATGTGCCCGGCATCACGCCGATCCGGTACTATTCGCCGCGTTGGTTTTATTACGCGCTGACAGCCGCTGTATTCATCAGCAATACGATCTTTCCCAGGCTCATGCCCAAACGAAAAGGGCAATTCTCCTTAAACACCTGGCATGGCGGCGGCGCTTACAAGCAGGTCGGGCCGGAAGCCAATCGGCTCAGCGAGGCGGAGCGGCGCTCCCAATACAAATATCTGCAAAAGACCGACCTGTACCTCTCCAGTTCGGAGCGCTTCACCCATTACGCGCTGCGGCAGGATCTGGGCTATCAGGGAGCGGTTCTAAACTGCGGTATGCCCCGGAACGATCTTTTCTTTTCCCCGGAACGGATTGCCCGGGCTTCCGAAAAAGTACGGCAGGCGCTGGGGCTCAAAGGCTATGTGGTTCTTTACGCCCCGACTTATCGCGGTATGATCATTCGCGGTTATAAAACGAATCACCATTTCCCCTACGAGCAGGCTCTGGCCAGCTTGCGGGAGCGGTTCGGAGAATCAGTCTCGATACTAAAGCGGGCGCATAATGGGTGCGTGATGGCAGACAGTTCACCTGAAGAGGTGATAGACGTGTCCGACTGGCCGAATATGCAGGAGCTTCTCTGCGCGGCGGATATGCTTATCACGGACTACTCCTCCAGTATATGGGACTTCGCGTTGCTGGGACGGCCATGCCTGCTGTATCAAAATGATCTGGAGGCGTATGAGCGGGAGCGAGGCATCTGCACGCCGGTGGATCAGTGGCCCGGCATTTCCTGCCGGTGTGATGAAGAATTACTGGACGCGATCCGGGCTTTGGATGAACGGGCCTGCGCGGAAAGGGCCAGAGAGCATCTGCGGGCCTGCGGGTCCTATGAGGCGGGAACAGCCACAGAACAGGCCTGCCAAAGGGTCATGGCCCACATCGAAGGCAAACTGGACAAGACATAGAGAAAGACCATAGTGCTGAAAATAGAGGGCATGAAAAATATAGCAATCATTTTTGCCGGAGGGACCGGCGAACGAATGGGAAACAATGAAGTCCCCAAGCAATTTCTCACAGTAGCGGGCAAACCGATTCTGACCTATACGTTGGAGCGCTTCCAGCGGCATGATGAGATCGATGGAATCATTCTGGTAGCGCTGAAGGGGTGGCTCGATTACTGTCAGAAGATGATCAGCTCCTGGCAGCTGGATAAGGTACTGGCAGTGGTGCCGGGGGGCATGAACAGCCAGGAGTCCATCCGCCTGGGGCTGGAAACGGCGCGTGGGCGCATCGGGGAGGATGCAATCGCGTTGATCCACGACGGCGTGCGCCCGCTGATCGACTGCGAAACCATCACCCGGTGTATCCGCAGTGTAAAGCAATACGGCTCGGCAGTCACGGTGTCTCCACAAATGGAGACGCTTCTTTATGGCAAGACAGCGGATGGCCCATGCCACATCATTGACCGGGACAGCTGCTGGGTGGCCCGGGCGCCCCAGTGCTTTTACCTACGGGATATCCTGAAGGCTCACCATAGAGCTATGCTCGATCATCGGCTCCGGTTCATCGACTCCGCCAGCCTGATGCAGTACTACGGATACGCGATCCATTCGGTCCGGGGCCCAATGGAGAACATCAAGATCACCACGGCACTGGACTTTCAGGTATTTCGCGCTATTGTGGCCGCGGGGGACAACGCATTGGACGGCGGGGAATAGGGGAGAGAACGTACTGGACTTATGATCCCGATGAGCGACTTTGAATATATCTGCGCGGCGGACTTTATCCCGTGGGAAAGACTGGGGGGCAAGACTCTCTTGATCACCGGGGCCACGGGCCTGATCGGCGCTACATTGACCGGCGCCCTGCTGTATGCCAGTGAGAAGAGGCAGTTGGGGCTGACGGTCCTGGCCCTAGCGCGGGACGAGGACCGGGCCAGGCGGCGGTTCGCCGAGCTGCCCGTGACCGCCGTGCCGCCGCGCTTCGTTGTGGGAACAGTAGAGGAACCGCCGGCTATAGACGGGCCGGTGGACTTTATCATACACACTGCGGCCCAGACCGCCAGCGAGGCCTTCGTCCGCCAGCCAGTTGAGACAATCCGCACCGCAGTGCTGGGCATGCTCTATATTCTGGAGCTGGCCCGGGAAAAGAGATCCGAGGGAGTCCTGTTCACCTCCAGTATGGAGGTATACGGCCATCCGCCCAGGGGCCAGAAAGTGACGGAGACGGATGGGTACGCGCTCTCGCCGCTGGATGTTCGGAACAGCTACCCCATCAGCAAGCTGCAGTGCGAGAGCATGTGCTGCGCCTATGCAGCCGAATACGGTGTCCCGGCGGTGATCCTCCGCCTAGCCCAGACCTTTGGCCCGGGCGTCCATCCAGATGACAGACGGATCTTCGCGGAGCTTGGCCGGTGTGTCCAGGAGAAGCGGGACATCGTCCTGCATACCCCGGGCGAGACAGAGCGCAGTTATCTATACACGGCTGACGCGGCCACGGCCATCCTGACGGCGCTGCTCAAAGGGCAGCCCGGCCAGGCCTACAACGCCGCGGACGAGGACACCTACTGCTCCATCGCAGAAATGGCCCGGAATGTGGCGGCGGCCAACGGCATCGGCCTGCGGTTCGAGCTGGAGAATGAAACCGCGCGCGGCTACCCGGAGCCGGTGTATATGGATCTGGACGCCTCCCGCCTCAGGGGGTTGGGGTGGGCCGTCCAAAGGCGGGAAGCGGAGGACAGCCGCATGTAGGGCGGCTGTTTCGATGCTCGTGCTTGTGGCACGCGGGCAGAAAGGATCATGTGACAGATGAAATGGATCGACCGGTTCAAACAGACAAAATTCGCCGCGCTTCTCAAAAAGACACTTCTCTATGATGTCTACAAACGGGATCAGAAGAGGCGCGGCCGACGTGAAAGAGCTATACGTTTGTCAGGCAACGAGTCGCTGGCAAAGGGCCTGGTGATGGACAAAGTTGATGTTGTAATCACAACAAAGTGCAATCTGTTATGCGACGGATGCAGCCATCTGATGCCATATTATAAAAAGCCAAGCCATCTGGACAAGGACCGGGTAATCGCCTCCATAGGGAAGTTGGCGGAGGCGGCTGATTGGTTCGACCACTTTAATATCCTGGGCGGCGAGCCCTTCCTCCATCCGGATTTGAAATACATCATGGAAGCCATACCCGCTGAGAAAAGCAGGTTGGTTCAAGTCTTGACCAATGCTTTGATCATTCCGAAGGATCCGGAGCTTTTTGATGTGATGCGACGCAAAGGCGTGCATGTGGTCATTTCACCCTATCCCAGCAATGAGAAAACCCGGGAACAGCTTGTTGCCGTGCTGGAAAGGGAGCATGTGGCCTGGAATTACTACGACCGTCCATGGACGGACTATGGAGAACCCCGGGACTATCATAGGAGCCAGCGGGAATGGAAACACCAGTTTTTCCAATGTGATGAAGTCTGCAAGAATTTACTTGATGGAAAGCTGTATTACTGCTTCCGGTGCGCGCATATTTCCGATTTGGGATTTTGTAAGCACCGGAAAGGCGAAGCGGTTGATCTGCTGAAAAACACCACCGCGCGGAACCGCCGCGAGATCCGCCGCCTGATGTGGCGGCACAAGCCGCTTGCGGCATGCCAGTACTGCTTGATGGGTACAGGCCAAAATGGATCTATTCCCCGGGGAAAATAAGCACTTGGCGCGGAATGTACCTGGAATAAATGGGGCCATAACCATGAAAAAAAGATGGAGAGAATATTTGCCAGCTCCGCTCTATCATTTTTTGGGCCGGGTCAAAGCGTTTCTATGCAGAGTGATCTTTCCCATACCCTGCGCTGTCTTTGCGCGTCTGCCGGTTCAGGGCGGCAAAATCGTATTTGAAAACTACATGGGAAAGGGCTTTGGCTGCAACCCGAAGTATGTGGCGCGGGAGCTGATCAAGCGGGGCGACGCCGAAAAATATGATTTGGTGTGGCTTGTCTCGCGGACGGATTTGGAGCGGGTTGAGCTTCCGCCGCAAATTCGGACTGTCCGATACGGTTCATTGAAGTCTTTTCTTGAGCTTGCCACCGCGAAGGTTTGGGTCAGCAATTACCACAAGATTTACTTTGCGCGATGCGGCTTGCGTAAGCGGAAGGATCAGTTCTTCATCCAGATGTGGCATGGCTCCTTGGGCATCAAAAAGATCGATGGCGATGTTGCTGCCTTGACGCTGGATAAGCGATGGCTGCGGGCGGCGATGGCTAGCTCCCGGATGACGGACTTTTGGATCTCCAACAGCGCCTTTGAGACAAATGTATATAAGACCGCCTTTTGGGACGTTAAGGACGAGTCGGTGCGGCTCTATGGCCATCCCCGCAACGATATTTTCTTTGATGCCCGGATGATGGCCCAGGCACGGCATAAGGTGGACGGTGCCTACGGAACGGGCGGGAAAAAACTGCTGCTCTACGCGCCCACCTTTCGGGAAGATTACAGGACCGGCTGTTATGGGCTCGATTATGCCGGTCTCGTCAAGCATCTAAAGAGCCGCTTCGGCGGGGAATGGGCTGTTTTGGTACGGCTGCATCCCCGGATCAAAGATTTGACGAAGGAGATCTTGCCCCCCGCCGCCGACATCGTAGACGTCACGCAGTACGCGGATATGCAGGAGCTGTTGGCCGCGGCGGACTGCCTCATCACGGACTATTCCAGCTGCGCCTTTGACTTTATGCTGACCCGGCGGCCTGTTTTCCTATTCGCTACAGACGTAAAGGAATATGACGTGGAAAGGGGCTTTTATTATCCGCTGGAGGCTACACCGTTTCCGCTGGCCCAGGACAACGAGGAATTGATGAAAAACATCGACGCCTTTGACGAGGCGGCGTATCTGCCGAAGGTCGAGGCGTTTTTAAAAGAAAAGGGCTGTATGGAAGATGGCAATGCCAGCGAGCGGGTAGCGGATCTGATCGAGCGGCTGATCAAAGACGAGGGTAACCAATACGGCTATCATTTCGTCGACGAGGATTTTTACGTTTATTTTCTCGCCCACGCCTGCAAGCACTACAGTTGGAGCGGTACAGGGCTGCGCACGCTGCTGGATCTTTACCTGTACCGGCGGGCCAAGCCGGATCTGGACACGGCATATATCGCGGCGGAGGTCCAAAAACTGGGCCTGGCGGATTTTGAGGCTACCTGCTTCCGCCTTACGGAGAAGATCTTCAGCCCCTCGGCAAATTCCGCGCTGACAGAGCGGGAGCGGGATATGCTGCGCTTGGTGGAAAATGCCGGCGTGTACGGCAGCATCGCGCAACGTGTCCAGTCCGGCCTGCGCAGATACCAGGGAGACGATCTGCCGGTGACGGCCTGGACAAAGGTGAAATACCTGTTCCGGCAGCTCTTTCCCGAGTGGGAATGGTATCGGGGCAATGCCCCGTTCGTTTACCGTCACCGGTGGGCCGTACCGTTTTTCTGGGTATACAGATTGTGCCGCGGCGTGTTTGTCCACGGGCGGCAAAATTTCCGCGAAGCAAGCGCGGTATATACCTATCGTGATGAATAACGATCTTCCCGTCCGCCGCGGAAAGGACACACAAATATGATCAAAACGATCTTCACACTAATCGGCCCGAAACGAAGAAATCAAATGCTGGCCCTGATCCCCGCCATGGTGCTGGCCTCCCTCATGGAAATGGTGGGGCTCACAATGGTGGTTTCCATTTGCGCCTCGTTCACAGACAGCACATGGGTGGAGAAAAACCCCGTGATGCTGTGGCTGCGCGGCGCGCTGCGTCTCCAATCAGAGGCGTCTTTAACGACGGTGATCCTGCTGGGGCTGATCACGCTGTACGCCTTGAGGCTGCCCTACCTGGCGTGGGAAAACTACATGGCGGTAAAATTCGTCCGGATCAACCGGCATGAGGTGTCCGCCCGGCTGTGCGCGCGCATTGTGAACAGCCCATACCTCTTTTTCACCCGGCACACCACGGCGGAGCTGCAAAATCTGCTGGGGCAGGATACCCAGCAGTTTTCCAACGGGCTCAACGCGTATATGCGGCTGTTCATGGAAGTGATGGTGGTGCTGGGCATGGGGATCTGTCTGCTGCTGATCGATCCGGCCATGACGCTGTTTTTGGGGGCGGGGATCGTTGCCCTGATGGTGCTGGTCCGGGTGATCCTGGTCCGGCCGATCCGCAGAGCATCCCAGCGCCAGCGGGACGCTTACAGGAGGCAGTGGAAATGGCTTCACCACATCGTCAGCGGCATTAAGGACATCAAGACGGGACGCCTGGAGGACTATTTCGCGGCGCACTTTACCGTGGCCAGCGCGGAGTGCGCGCGCTCCGATTATCTGCGGCAGTTCTGGATCAATCTGCCGACGCTGTGCATCGAAAGCGTCATGGTGCTGACCGTGCTGCTGTACCTTCTCTTTTTTGTGCGGTCAGGACGAAATTTGGTTGATTCCCTGCCCAGCCTCTCCGCCCTGGCGTGGACGGCGGTGCGGCTCTTGCCGGCGTGCAGCCGGATCAACAGCAGCCTGACGGAGATTAACTACGCCAAGCCCTCCGTAGAGGCGATTCGTCTGGCCATGGAGGAAACCGCGCCCAAGGAGCAGCCCCGGCCCATCTTGCAGGAGGAAACGGACCGGCACGGCAGCATCGTGCTGGATCATGTGTCCTTTACCTACGACGGAGAAGCGCACGCGGTGCTGCGGGATGTGGAGATGGAGATCCCCATAGGCGCGTCGGTCGGCATCGTCGGTCCCTCCGGCGCGGGCAAGACCACGTTGCTTGATATTCTGCTGGGACTGCTGACGCCGGATGAGGGAGCGGTCCTGATCGACGGGGTCCCTGTGACCCGATACGATGACCGGATGCTGGGCAGAATCGCCTATGTGCCGCAGACAACATTCCTCCTGGACGATACCATCCGAAACAATGTGGCGATGGGCGTTGAACCGGAGCGGATCCGGGACGATCTGGTCTGGGATGCGCTGGAAAAGGCCGCGCTTACAGACAAGGTTTGGGATCTCCCCCAGGGCTTAAATACCCAGATCGGGGAACGGGGCATCCGGCTGTCCGGCGGAGAACGTCAGCGGCTGGGCCTTGCCCGGGCCATCTATCAGAACCCGGCGCTGATCGTTTTTGACGAGGCGACCTCGGCGCTGGACCTGAAAACAGAGTCTGCCGTCATGGATTCCATCAACCTCCTGAAAGGGCAGAAAACGCTGGTGATCGTCTCCCACCGCGCCTCCGCCATCGACCACTGCGACCGGGTCTACCGGGTGGAGGACGGAAAAGTCGTCAGAGAAAAATAAAAGCCGCCGCCCGTCATTTTTTGATCAGGTGACGAGATTTTCAAGCCCGTACAAACGGGGAAGAAAAAAGTAGAAGGATGTTCTTGGCCACAGCCGCAAAGAGCATCCTTCTTTTTTCACCTCCTGCGGCGGGCGCTTTTGTCGATTCCTGACCAATTTTGCAATTTTGTGCTTTTGTGCTTGCATTTTTGAAAACAGAGGTATATAATGTGGGCTGAATCTGAGAAAGGAAGATGACCCTGTTTGTTTGCCCTGATCTTTGCCGCGTGGCTGATTTTGAACGGGAGAATCACACTGGAAATTTGTGTGCTTGGCCTGGTTCTGTCAGCCGCGCTTTTTGGGTTTCTGTGCCGTTTTTTGGACTACAGCCTGGAAAAGGAGCTGCGGTTCTGGCGGCTGTCGCCTCTATTGGTCCGGTATCTGGGAGTGCTGATCCGGGAGATCGTGAAGGCCAATCTGGAGGTGCTGGGGTTGGTTCTATCCCCGGAGCTGGAGCCGGAGCCGGCGCTGGTCTATTTCACCACGGACCTGACCTCCGATCTGGCCAAAGCCATGCTGGCCAACTCCATCACCCTGACGCCGGGCACCATTACCGTGTCCATGGAGGGCAGCCGCTTCTGCGTCCACTGCCTGGACAAAAAATTCGGGGAGGGTCTGGAAAACGCGGCCTTCGTCCAGCTCCTGCGGGAGATGGAAGCCAAGGATCGCAAATTTGGCCGAAAGGAGGCGGAGCAGGCATGATGGAGCAGGCTTTTGGGGCCCTATTGATCGGCATGATGATGGTGCTGGGGATTCTCATCATCGTCAGCATCATCCGCTCGGTGCTGGGGCCGGGGATCTCCGACCGGATCATCGCGGTGAACATGATCGGCACCATCGTCATTATGCTGATCGCCCTGCTTTCTGTATACCTGGATGAGAGCTACCTGGTGGACGTGTGCCTGATCTACGCCATGATCAGCTTTCTGGCGGTGGTGGTGCTTTGCAAGGTCTACACCGGGGTGTATCTCCAGAAAAAGCAAATGAAGGCCAATCTCCAGGCGGTGGAGGACAATCTGAAGCATCAGGAGGAGCCGGCGGGCCCCGAGGAAAAGGAGACGAATTGACATGGAATGGGTACGGTATTTCCTGGCGGGGGTCCTGCTTCTGCTGGGGCTGTTTTTGGAAGTTTTAGCGGTGTTCGGCGTCAACAAATTCCACAAGGCCCTGAACCGAATGCACGCCGCCGCCATTGGGGACACCCTGGGGATCCTTTTTGTGTTCCTGGGGTGCATGGTCCTGCGGGGATTCAGCATGGACAGCCTGAAGCTGTTCCTGGTGATCGCCTTTTTCTGGCTGGCCTCCCCGGTTTCGGGGCACATGATCAGCCGGTTGGAAGCCATGACCAACGAAAATCTGGGAGAAATCGCCGTTGTCCATCTGGACAAGGAAGAAAAACAGGAGGAAAAGGACCATGGAAGTGTTTGAGCTGCTGCTGTTGCTGTCGCTGGTGGTGTGCGCCGTGTCGGTGGCGGTGATCCGGGACCTGCTGGCCTCCATCATCGTGTTCATGTCCTACAGCCTGATCATGTGCATCATCTGGATCCTCCTCCAGTCCCCGGATCTGGCGATCACGGAGGCGGCGGTGGGCGCCGGCGTCACCAGCGTTCTGTTCTTCGTGACCCTGAAAAAGATCCACGCCATCCGGAAGGAGGACCGGGATGAGTAAGCGAAAAAGCCCCCAGGAGCTGGGCCGCTACCTGAAATTCAAGCGCTGGCTGGCCGGGGACCTGGACCTATTAGAGGATATTACGGAGGATGCCGGTCCGGTGGCTACCCCGGAAAGCGCCGATCGTCTCCCGGCCCGGGACAGCGCCCTGGAATCCCGCCGCCGGGCCTCCGAGGAGGTCTACGGCCCCGAGGTCTGGCCCCAGTCCCACACCCCGGGCTACGCCCAGGCCTGGCGGGACCGGATCGCCCTGCAAAAGGGGACCGGAGACGCCCAGGCGGTACTCCAGGCCCAGGAAAAGTCCCTGGGGTTCTTCCGGGCCGTGTATAAGATCATGGCTGTTCTGCTGTGCGGGGCGATCATTCTGGTATTTCTCTGGACCACCGTCCACCTGCCGCCCTTTGGAAGCCCCGATAACCCGGCCAACAACGAGGTGCCCGCTCGCTACATCCGCCACGGGGTGGAGGAGACCGGCGCCACCAATTTTGTCATGGGCATGATCCTGGACTACCGGGCCTTCGACACTTTTGGGGAGTCCTGCGTGCTGTTCATCGCCTCCTGCTGCGTCCAGGTGCTGCTCCGGGTAGACGCCGCCGACGGCAAAAGCGCCGCCCGAACCCGGATCCAGCAGGAGAACGACCGGCTGTTTGAGCCGAAAAACGACGGGATCCTCCAGCAGACCGCCCGGCTCCTGGTGCCGCTGATCCTGATTTTCGGGGTCTACATTATCTTGAACGGTCACCTGTCCCCTGGCGGCGGATTTTCCGGTGGCGCGGTGCTGGGCTCCGGGCTGATCCTCTACCTGAACGCCTTCGGCTTTGCCAAGACCGAGCGGTTCTTCAACGAGCGGACCTACCGCCGGATGACCCTGTGCGCCCTGACCTTTTACTGCCTGGCGAAGAGCTATTCCTTCTTCACCGGCGCAAACCATCTGGAAAGCGGCATTCCCCTGGGGACCCCCGGTACGATTCTCAGCAGCGGTCTGATCCTGCCCCTGAACATCTGCGTGGGCCTGGTGGTGATGGGGACCATGTATTCATTCTATACGCTGTTCCGCAAGGGAGGAATGTGAGCCATGTTTGGAGAACTGAATCTGAATCTGGAGGAAGAGGCCGCCATGGTCCTCTTCGGCATCGGCTTTACCATGCTCCTGCTCCACCGGAACCTGATTAAAAAGATCCTGGGCATGAACATCATGGACACGGCCATCTATCTGTTCCTGGCCGCCAAGGGCTACATCGCGGGCCGGCAGGTGCCCATCCTCACGGACGGGGTGACGGACCCCGCCGCCTACATCAACCCCATTCCCAGCGGCCTGGTGCTGACGGGGATCGTGGTCAGCGTCAGCACCACGGCGCTGATGCTGGCCCTGACCATCCGGCTCTATGAGCGCTACCACTCCTTAGACCTGGACCGGATCCTGATCTCCATGAAGCAGGAGGAGGAAGAGCAGCTTTGAGCTTCGTCCAAAATTTCCCGTTCTTTTCCATTATTCTGGCCATGTTTTCCGGGATCGTCTCCTCGGTGCTGAAGGGAAAGAAGGCCCGGGTGCTGAGTATCTGCGCCATCACGGTGACCATGGTCCTGTCTGCCGCTGTTTTGGCCTACTGCGCCGCCACTGGGGAGAGCTACGTCTATTGGATGGGCCACTTCCCCGCCCCCTGGGGCAACGAGATTCGGGCGGGGGTGCTGGAGGGGCTGACGGCGCTGCTGTTCAGCGCCATCATGCTCCTTTCGGTGATCGGCGGGGTGAAATATACCCAGACCGACGTGGAACCCGGCAAGCAGAACCTGTTTTACATCCTGATCGATCTGATGCTCAGCTCCCTGCTGGCCCTGGTGTACACCAACGACCTGTTTACGGCCTATGTCTTCGTGGAGATCAACACCATCGCCGGCTGCGGCCTGATCATGATCACCCAGACCGGGCGGAGCCTGACCGCCGCCATTCGGTACATGGTCATGAGCTCCCTGGGTTCCGGCCTGTTTCTCATTGGGCTGAGTCTTCTTTACGACGTGACCGGGCAGCTGCTGATGAGCCCAGCCCAGGAGGCGGTTGCAAAAATCATCGAAAGCGGGCAGTATGAGATCCCGCTGCTGGTGATCGTGGCGGTGGTCAGCGTGGGCCTGGCCATTAAAAGCGGGCTGTTCCCCTTCCACTACTGGATCCCGGACACCTACGGCTACGCCACCCCCACGGCCAGCGCAATTCTCTCCGGCCTGGTCTCCAAGGGGTACATTTTTCTGCTGATCAAATTTTACTACCGGGTCCTGTCCCCGGAGAGCGTGATCCGCAGTCACATTGGAAACGTGTTGTTCCTCTTCGGCGTGGCGGGGATGATGCTGGGCTCCCTGCGGGCCATCATGCAGACCGACACCAGGAAGATGATCGCCTACTCCTCCGTGGCCCAGATCGGCTATATCTACATGGGCATCGGCCTGGGAACGCCGGAGGGCATGATCGCCGCGATATTCCACATCTTCTCCCACGGGGCCACCAAGGCGCTGCTGTTTCTCAGCGCCCGGGGGCTCTACCGGGTCTCCGGAGACCGGACGGATTTTCTGGCCCTCCGGGGCTCCGGGTATCGGAACCGGCTGGCGGGGGTGGGCTTTTTGGTGGGCTCGCTGTCCATGGTGGGTTTCCCCATGCTCTCGGGCTTTATTTCCAAGCTCCTGTTCG
>CANRHF010000026.1 GCA_947630345.1 uncultured Oscillospiraceae bacterium
GCGGAAACGCACCTCAAGGTTCCGGTCAGGATGCCCATCCACCATGCACCGGAACCTTGGGGTGCGTTTCCGCTGATGTTGCCGCTGGCGGACTTGGGAAGGACCCCTTCTCCGTTTGCGGTTTTCCCAGCGACATTTCCGGTGATGCTGGGCAGGGCGACAGCGATTGCGGCGACTGTCAGAACGGCTGCCAGGGAGAAACAAAGGACACGACAGTATTTTTTCATGCCAGTGTACCTCCTTGATTGGATTACAGTTTTCACTGTGCCCACATTATAATCGATGCTTTCAAAAAATGCAAGAGGAAAGTGAAAAGATAGCGCCGATTTTGCATTTTTGTACAATCTGCTTGTCCGAAGCCATGATCGCCCCGGTTTGGAATATGAAAATTAGTCAATTTTTTTCTTCTCTGAGAACCCGCTGGGAAAAATGTTGGAATTATTGGAAATAACTGGAAATCCGGCGAAAAAACCGTCAAAATACCCGCACATTTGCCGGCCGTTTCCCCGCCTCCACCCAGGGAAGACGGCTGTTTCGGCATGGGATTTTCTTTTCATTCGATCAAATTTTGTGCAACGTGATCCCCCTTCGCCGCCGCCCGATTCTTGACAAATGAAAGAGGCTGGTGTACAATATGCTAACACTGTTAGTTTTTCAAGGAGGGAACCATGGCTCGACAAGGTTTGACCCGCCCGGACATCATTGCCGCCGCCATCAAGATGATCGAATCGGAGGGGCTGCACAACTTTTCCCTGCGGGAACTGGCAAGCAGGCTCCATATCAAAGCGGCGTCTCTATATAACCACATCCGAAACATGGATGAGCTTTACACCGAGGTCGGGTACTACGCCATTTCGGAGCTGAAGAAGGCCCAGCTCGGCGCCATTGCCGGAAAGCGGCGGGGGGAGGCGGTGGAGGCCCTGGCGGACGCTTACCACCGGTTCGGCAAGGAACGGCCGGAGATCTACAAGGTCATTCTGTCCCTGCCCATGGTGAAAAACGACGCCATCCACCGGGCCGGTTTTGACATTGTGGAGCCCATCATGGCGGCGATGGCCGATTACCACCTGACCGGCGAGCAGATGATGCACCTGCAGCGGATCTTTCGCAGCATCCTGCACGGCTTTATCTCCCAGGAGGAGGCCGGCTGCTTCCGGCAATACCCGGTGGACGTGGGGGACAGCTACCACATGGCGGTCCGGGGTTTTATTTTACTATTAGAAAATTCGGAGAAAGAGGCAGAGGCATGAAAACAGACAAGACAGAGCTTTTTGAAAAAACTCCAGTGACCAGGGCGGTGATCGCCCTGGTCGTCCCCACGGTGATCAGCCAAATCATCACCGTGATCTACAATATGGCGGATACCTTCTTCATCGGACAGATCGGCGACCCAAATCAGGTGGCCGCCGCCTCCTTATGTCTGCCGCTGTTTTTGTTGACCACGGGGCTGGCCAACCTCTTTGGAATCGGGGGCGCCAGCTTGATCTCCCGGAGTTTGGGACTGGGGGACGCGGAAAAGGCGCGGAAAACCTCGGCGTTTTGTATCTGGACCTCTGCCGCTGTGGCGCTTCTATACGGGCTTGCGATTTTCGCGCTGCGTGGGCTGGTTTTGCCCGCTGTCGGTACCGACGAATTTACATATGATTTCTGCGCCAGCTATCTCTTCTGGACGCTGACGGTAGGCGCGGTGCCAACTGTGTTGAACGCCGCCCTGGCGCACCTGGTGCGGGCGGAGGGCTATTCCGGCCAGGCCAGCTTCGGCGTGGCGCTGGGCGGGGTGCTGAATATACTTTTGGACCCGGTATTTATTTTCGGCTTTCATCTGGAAATAACGGGGGCGGCCATCGCCACCATGCTTTCCAACTTGATCGCCATGCTGTATTTTGTGGTACTGATTCTGGTAAGACGCGGCAAATTCCATCTTACCTTGAACCCAAGATATTATTCCGTCTCGGGCGGCATCCCCAAAGAGGTGCTGATGGTGGGGCTTCCCAGCGCGATCATGAACCTGATGGGGATTCTGTCCAACATCGTCCTCAATAAACTGCTGGTCAACTATTCCAACGCCGCAGTGGCGGGGATCGGCATCGCCAAGAAGATCGATATGCTGGCCTTTGCCATTGCAAACGGCCTTTCCCAAGGCGTGATTCCGCTGATCGGATATAACTACTCCGCGAAAAACATCAAGCGGATGCGCTCCGCCATCAAGGTGACGCTGATTTTGAGCCTGGCTGTCACGACGGTGGGAGCGGTCCTGCTGTTCACCTGCGCCAACCCCTTGGTGCGGGCCTTCATCGACGACGCCGAAACCGTGCGCTACGGCAGTATGTTCCAGCGGATCATCTGCATCACAGGCCCGTTCACGGCCATCACCACGGTCATTATCTCCATCTTCCAGTCCGTGGGGCAGAAGGGAAAACCGCTGGCGCTGTCCATGCTGCGAAAAGGCGGGCTGGACGTGCCCTTCATGTTCCTTTTGGACGCTCTTGCGGGCGCCAACGCCATCGCCTGGGCAACGCCCATCGCCGACTGCGGCGCCATGCTGGCGGGCATCCTCCTGTTTGTACCCCTTTGGAGAAAAATGGGAAAGGAATAAGGGAAATTACCGGCAATCATTGGCGCCGCGCCTGAAATCATTTAAGAAAAATGACGTCAACCCCATACCGAAGGAGTTTGCCCGACAGAGACAAATCCAGAGATGAGCGAAATCCCCGCCGAGGCTTTCTCGACGGGGATTTCTTTCGAGCTATTCATCTACCCACTCGATGTCTTTTTCAACTTCCCAGAAGGTCTTTCCATTAAAGATGGGAGCTTTTTGAAAAGCCTCTTGTCCTTCACTTATGGAGTTCCCGTTATATTCCCAAACATAATAATCATCGTCATCTTCTACCACAGGCTCAACCTGAAAAACTTCCATGTGAACAGAATTATCATCCGGCATATACCCTTGAAACCAATACTTCACACCATGGAAGACAAAAACAGTGTCCTGGCAGGTATATATCCTATCAATAAACTCACTAGCATTGCCGTTAATCATAGTTTGTTACCCCCTTGAAATATTTCCTGTATTTTTTCTTCATTTCATCTGTAAGGTAATGGGCACCAGTTCTGCCAAAAGCGCCGGTCTTATTTTTGCTGAAACGCTCATCATATAAGTGGTAGTGCAAAACCGGAGTACATCCATCTCCCGTAAGAGTTTTTTCAGGATGATATGCTATTTCCATAACCAATGTATGGCTTTCGTCATAAATTCGCATTTCGTGAAATGTGCCGTCCGGCTTTAGTTTGATATAGGCATTACTTGAATGTGAAGATTCCGGTAAGCTGTGTTTTCCGTTTATCCCTTCTAAAACCTTAACATTATCAATATAGCCGACAGTTTTGTATGTATAACCTACGCTGTTGCCTGCCGCAAAAGTACCTCTTCCGCCCATATCAACGCACCACCCTTCTCGATGATTGGTAGTCTACCGGCACAATATTGCCCTTCATTTCAGGGAACGGCGTGCCAAAAACGATGATTTTTTCGGGCTGTAACCGCTCAAGCATCTCGTTATAACCGCGCAGAAATCCGATGCGGGAGCGCTTGCACCCGATCATACCCACTGCGACTGTCCCGCCTTGCGGGGCGCCGTCAAAACAAAATTCAAAGCTGCGGCTGTTGCTCCAGCTGATTGTCGGAATCACCGTCAAACCTTTACTTTGCCAATACGCACCTACCCAGCGGTTTTTTGCGACGCTTTCAAGCTGTCTCCACAGATCCATATCGGAATATGTAGAGTAATCCGGCGTAAGCAAAAACGAATATTGAGAATATTTTTTGAGTGAGCGCTCGGGATGGTCATATATTCCACTGAAACGATAATCATCAACGAAGAAGTGAACGCCTTTTTTCTTGTTATCTGAATTATCATTTGACCTTGTGTCGGAACAGGCCACTAATTTGATCTCATCAAAAGGCAGGTTTTGCCTTTTAACAATGGGAATGCCCCATTTTCCCGCTGTTGCATAAGAGTTCCGCATAAAAAGCGGATCTTCACGCATTTTTTTGCTTTGCATAAAGAGTATAACCTTTCCGGGATCATTTCGGAAACGGCATTGCGATCCCGTCTTTTTGTCAAAAATTTACCGTTCCCACTTGATTCTTGCCCTGAAATGTGCTATACTCAATAAACCAAGGACGAGTACAACAGTATTCGGGGAACTGCATCGTTATAACTGCGCCAACAGTTATAACGGTGCTTTTTCCGTATTGGACACAATCAAGAGGCATTCCCCCTTTCTTCTCAATCGTAGAATTAGTATGTTAAGCGCTTCTTAGCAGCGCTTTCGGAAACGCCGTAAACCTGCATGATTTCTTTTTCGGTCATCCCTTCGGTGCTCTCATACGGCATCATGACTTCTCCGGCGAGAGCCATAACGATCCACTCTAAACTCATATATGGTGGTATTTCTTTTGTTAAACGCCGTGAAAAAATGGGCTTGAAGCCGAGCTTGTCGGCAAACGGGTGCATGATCTCATGAATGATGTGCATTCTGTATCCGCCGGTTTTCTTTTCGTATGCACCTTTATACACCGACTCTTTGATTTGGATGAGATAACCGTCATCGTTTTTTTCGCATTGAGCCGGTACATTGTTGGGAAGCGCATCATTATATACTACTTCGTACCTGACGTCATCAAAGCCTTCCAGTTCGGGCAATCTGTCAAGAAGCGCCACCGGATCAATTGGTTCTTCCTGCGAAAAGCCGCATATCGAACGAAAGAGCTTTGCGTATAAGCGCAGTTCGTGCCGGTTGGTTGGTTTCGTCTCGTAATCCACTACTAGTCCTCCTTGTTGAGAAGTTTCATAATGGCTTCAGCGGTATCTTCGTCAAGCTTCTCAAAAGATCTCTGGAATTGGACGGCGAGCTGCCTCTGCGTATTTGACGCAGAAGTAAGGTTTATTTTCATCTGCGTTTTGGATGATTCGATGGCATCAAGTAATTCTGCCGTTTTTTCCGAGTCCAGCTTATAATGCTCTACGATTTTCGGGACCCAGTCTTCCGGAACATTCCTTTTGCCGCTTTCGACGGCAGAGACAAAAGGAATCTTTACGTCCAGCATTTTTGCGGTGTCGCCCATAACCTCATGTGCTTTTACTCTCAGAATGCGCATAAACTCTCCATATTTTGTGTATGCCATTTCTTCATTCCCCCTGTCCTTTTGATTATACCGGATCTTATCTGAATTGTCAAGATTTATTTAATCATTTTTTGATTTAAAGATTTTGTCTAAAAATGTCGTGCGCTGAAAACGCTTTGTCCAGAAAAGGAAAAGTCCAGCTTGTCAAAAAACTTTTCAAATCTTCAAAAGTATGCTATAATAGAGGCAACAGGGGGTGCTGGAATGGAGCAGTGGAGGAAAGATTCCCGGCGGGAGCCGGTTATTACGGATTTAGAGGCATTAGTGCCCAAAGACCATCTTCTACGGAAGATTGAGAAGGTCATGGATTATGAGTGGCTGTATGAGCGGCTGGATCCGTATTACCGTCACGACGTCGGCAGACCCGGCACCGACCCAGTTGTGCTTATCAAGATGGTGCTGCTCCAGCATTTGTATGGGATTACAATTCCAAGTTGTCGTCTGCTGACGCTATGGTAAACGGTCTGAAAGGAGCGTTAGGCGTGATCTCATAAAGAAATGGCGTATCTCAGCCAAGAGGTACGCCGAGTACATAGGCAATCCTTGTGGGTAAAAAGTAAGCCCACAAACGACTACCATCGCTTGTGGGCATTGTTTTTGGCGGAGAGAGAGGGATTCGAACCCTCGGAACCTTTCGGTTCACAGCTTTTCGAGAGCTGCACCTTAAACCGCTCGGACATCTCTCCAGTTATATCTTCAACATCGGCTCTCAAAAGTGCTTTGGAAAAGCGAGAGAACTGATGGAGAGAACTACAACATATTTACTTTTCAAGGATAGCCGAAAACCCTTGTAAAATCAAGACTTTTCGGAGGGAGCTGTCCAAAGTGGTGTTTCGTTTTCGAGTCAGGCCCGTTATGACCACTTCGATACACCTCCATATTCAATTTTCAAGCCGGAGCGTACCGAAAAATGTGATTTCGAGTCAGGCCCGTTATGACCGCTTCGATACACCTCCGTATGGGGCGGGCGGGGAAAGCGCCCAGCGTGTTAGATATTATAGCAGTTTCCCGGGAAAAAATCAAGGCTTTTCCAAAAGAATCCGGCGCGGGGAAGTTTCCGCGCCGGAGGATCTGGATGGATTGACTTTTTCGGGCAAACCGCCCAATCATTTTATGTAAATCTCAAGAAAAAAGCAATCGAAATTTGCGGAGAAATCCGCCGCGTTTTATCGGGAGAACCGGTCCCAGGGCGGCTCCGCTGGGGGCGGCAGGCGGAAGGCCATGGGCGCGCCCGTTTCGGGATGGCGGAACGTCAGGGCGTAGGACCACAGCGCGATGGGCACCGGTTCGCCCCGGCCATATCGCTGGTCGCCCACCAGGGGCAGCCCCCGGCTGGCAAACTGCACCCGGATCTGATGGGTACGCCCGGTTTCCAGACGGATGGCGACCTTGGTCAGTCCCGCCGCCGTATCGATCCGGCGGTAGGTCAACACCGCCTCCTTCACATCCTTCCCCGGCTCCCGGACCACCTGGGTGGTGTGGGTGTACCGGTCCCGATAGAGCAGGTCCCGCATTTCCCCGGCGGGCGGGAGGCTTCCGTTCACCACGGCCAGGTATTCTTTCCCAAAAGTCCGATCCTCCACCTGGGCGGACAGGGCCCGGGCGGTCTCCCGGGAGCGGGCCAATACCATCAGGCCGCCCACCACCCGGTCTAAGCGGTGGACGGTGCGGATCTCGGCTTTTGGGTTCTCCAGAGCGGCCCGAAGCAGCTCCGGCAGCCCCCCAGGTTCGTCGGTGGACAGTACGCCCCGGGGCTTGACGCAGACCAACAGCTGAGGATCCTGATAGAGAATGTCCATAGCGGCCTCCTGAATTATTAGAATCTTTCCCCGACCGAAGGCCGGGGAAAGAGGCTGTCTCATGAAAAATTAGCAAGTTTTCCCAGCCAGGAGGCGGGGACAACTTTATATCTCCGGAGCCTTGGAAAGCCGGCGGAAGGTGGCGGTGTACTGCCGCAGCTTTTTCGCCAGGGCGGGAGAGGCCTGACCCGGCAGCATCCGCCATACCCAGTTGCCCCCCAGAGTGCCGGGAATATTGGTACGGGCGGCAGCGGGAAGCTCCAGAAGGTCCTGCATCTGGCTGACGAACAGCTCCGAGCCGGCGCCCATGCCCGCCCGGATCATGCCCCAGCACCAGCCCTCCTCGGGAGTGATGTGCATATACGCCTGGGCAAAGGCCCGCTCCTTGGGGGTCAGGCTGTCCACCCAGCCTAAGACGGTTGGATTGTCGTGGGTGCCGATATAGCAGACGCTTTTTTCCCCGCAGTGGTGGGGCATATAGTCGGAATCCCCATCCACGTCGAAGCCAAATTGGAGGATCTTCATTCCGGGGAAGCCGGAGCCGTCCAGCAGAGCCCGGACCTGGGGCGTAATATAGCCCAAATCCTCAGCGATGAAGTTCAAATCAGGGAACCGGGCCAAGAAAACGGACACCAGATCCATCCCCGGGCCGGGGCGCCAGTGGCCCAGCTTGGCGGTGGTGTGGCCGTAGGGCACGGCCCAGTAGCTTTCAAAGCCCCGGAAATGGTCGATGCGGATCACGTCGTAGAGCTTTTTCGCGCCCTCCACCCGGCGAATCCACCAGCCGTAGCCGTCGTTTGCCAGGGCCTCCCAGTTGTACAAAGGATTGCCCCAGAGCTGCCCGTCGGCGGTGAAGGCGTCCGGGGGAACGCCGGCCACCTCCGTGGGCATCCGGTTTTCATCCAGCTGGAAAAACTGGGGACTTTCCCATACGTCGGCAGAGTCCATGGCCACATAGATGGGCAGGTCGCCGATGAAGGAGATGCCCTGCTCGTGGGCGTAGGCCCGGAGGGCGTCCCACTGCCGGAAGAACAAATACTGCAAGAAGACGTAAAAATCCACCTGGGATTTTAGAGCCTCGGCATAGGCCGCCAGCGCCTCGGGCCAGCCCAGCCGGATGCTTTCGTCGGGCCACTGGGTCCAGCTGACGCTGCCGAAGTGGTCCTTGATCGCCATGAACAGGGCGTATTTTTCCAGCCATTCCCGATTTTCCCACCGGAAGGCGTCCAGCTCCTCCCAAAGGGCGTCTCCGCACCGGTCAAAGGCCCTGCGCAGCAGACGGAATCGTGTCCTGTAGAGCAGGCCGTAGTCCACTTGCTCCGGGTTATCCCCCCAGGATTCCGCTTCCACCTCTTCCCGGGTCAGAAGATTGTCCCGGATCAGCAGGTCCAGGTCAATGAAATAAGGGTTTCCGGCAAAGGTGGAGAAGCTGGAATAAGGGCTGTCGCCATAGCTGGTGGGGCCCAGAGGCAGGATCTGCCAGTATTTTTGCCCGGCCTGGGAAAGAAAGTCCACAAATTCATAGGCGCTTTTGCCCAGGGTGCCGATCCCGTAGGGGGAGGGCAGGGCGCTGATGGGCAGAAGCACGCCGCTGCTGCGCTGCATAAGCCTCGATCCTTTCCTGACGGATTTTGTTCCGTAAAATGTTACAAGTCATTTTAACAAGCCGGCGGGGGAAAGTCAATCGGCACCCGAAAACCCGGCGTTTTTTTGGAGAAAACTTATAAGGAATGGGCATAGTATTTGGCGAATCTGCCGGCAAAGTGCCGCCGACGCCGGTCAGATTAAAAAAACTGGGGCCGGGTTTGGAAAAATGAAAAAGAACACCTTGCATTTTTCCCCATTTACCGGTATAATAAATCGATCATTTCTATGAAAAACGAGGTCGTGCCGTGCATCTGAAATCTTTAGAGGTTCAGGGCTTCAAATCCTTCCCGGACAAGACCCTCCTGCGCTTCGGCGGGGACATCACCGCCATCGTCGGCCCCAATGGGTCGGGAAAATCCAATATTTCCGACGCCATCCTTTGGGTCCTAGGGGAGCAGAGCAGCAAAACCCTCCGGGGCGGTCGGATGGAGGATGTAATCTTCGGCGGCACCCAGAAGCGCTCCGCCCTGGGCTTTGCCGAGGCGACCTTGACGCTGGACAATTCCGACCGGGCGCTCCTTTATGACGCCGACGAGGTGATGATCACCCGGCGGTACTACCGCTCCGGCGAGAGCGAATATTATGTAAACAAACAATCCGCCCGGCTTCGGGATATCAATGAGCTGTTTATGGACACCGGTCTGGGCCGGGAGGGCTACTCCAATATCGGCCAGGGCCGGATCGACGAAATACTATCTCTGAAAAGCGCCGACCGGCGGGAGATCTTCGAGGAGGCGGCGGGCATCTCCAAATATCGCCACCGCAAGGAGGAGACCGAGCGGCGGCTGGCCGCCACGGAGGACAATCTCCTTCGGATCGGGGACAAGGTCTCCGAGCTGGAGCTTCAGCTGGAGCCCCTGCGGGAGCAGTCGGAGAAGGCCAAGACCTATCTGGCTTTCAAGGACAGCCTTCGCTCCGTGGAGGTGGCGGTGTGGATGGACAGCCTGGACCGGCTCTCCGCCGCCGCCAAAAAGGCGGAGGAGGACTACGCCTCCGCGTCCTTTGTTTTGAAGCAGGCCCATGAGGACTTAGACCGGCTCTATGCCCAGGCAGAAGAGATGGGTTCCCTGCTCCGGCAGAAGGACGAACAGCTGGAGTCCGCCCGGGCCCAAGTGGCGGCTCTGGAATCCGGGGGCCAGCAGCTTACCGGGCAGATGACGGTGCTTCAGGGCAGCCTGGAGAACAACCGGGACAACATCCGCCGAATCCAGGAGGAGCTGCGCAGCCAGCAGGACCGCAGCGGCGGCGTCGAAGGGCAGCTTTCCCAGGCCCATGCCCGGGTGGACGATATTGCAGGACTGCTGGAGGAAAAGAAAAACGCTTTAGCAGCCCTGGACCGGGACCTGGCGGCCATGACCGCCAACGCCCAGGGGCTGACCCGCCGGTTTTTGGAGCTGCGGGAGCAGGAGACCGGCCTGACCGCCCAGCTGGCGGGCCGAGAGGCGGATCTGCGGGCGCTGTTCGCAGGGATGGAGGAGAGCCGCCGTCGGCGGGACACCCTGGTTTCCGATCTTTCCAGCGGCGCGCTGCGGGAGCAGAATGCCCAGGGGGATCTGGACGACTGCCGCCGGGCGCTGTCCGGCGCCCGGGAGGAAGCGGCGGCCGCCGCCAACGCGGTGGCGGGCTATGAGTTGCGGCTTTCCAAGCGCCAGGCCCGCTGGGAGGAGCTGGACCGGGCCGCCCGGGCCCAGTCCGGGGCGCTGGAGGGGATCCAGGCCAAGCTGCGGGTCTTCCAGGCCATGGAGCGGGACTATGAGAACTATCAAAAATCCGTCAAGCTGGTGATGCGGGAGGCCCAACGGGGCGCTTTAAAGCACATCCACGGCCCGGTGTCCCGGCTGATTCGGACGGAGGACGCCTATACCACCGCCATCGAGATCGCCCTGGGCGGGGCGCTGCAGCAGATCGTAGTGGATACCGAGGCGGACGCCAAGGCCGCCATCGGCTACTTAAAGCGCACCGGCGGCGGGCGGGCCACGTTTTTGCCCATCTCCGCCGTGAAGGGCCGGACCCTGGAGGAGCAGGGCCTTTCCGCCTGTCCAGGATTTGTAGGCGTCGCGTCCTCCCTGGTGCGCTGCCGGGAGGAATACCGGCAGATCATCGAGAATTTACTGGGCCGCACGGTGGTGGCGGAGGATCTGGACCGGGCCATTGCCATGGCCAAGCGCTATTCCAGCCGCTTCCGGATCGTCACCCTGGACGGCCAGCTGATGAACCCCGGCGGGTCCATGACCGGCGGCTCGGTCAGCAAGGAATCAGGCCTTTTGTCCCGGGCCAACGAGGTGGAAAAGCTCCAGGCCCAGGCGGAGAAGGCCCAGGCGGCGCTTTCCGCCGGGCAGCAGGCGCTTCAGGAGGCCTTGCGGCTCCGGGAAGAGGCGGCGTTCCAGCTCACCGGGGAAAAGGACCGGCAGCGGGAGGCGGAGGACCAGGTACTTCGGCTCCAGGGCCAGGAAAAACAGTATGAGGTCCTCTTGCAGGCCATCCGGGACGCCCAGGCCGCCGCCCAGCGGGAAAAGGACGCTTTAGACGCCCGGGAGCGGACCGACCGGGAGCAGTACGCCGCCCAGACCGGCAAGATCCAGGTCTTGCAGGAGCAGCTGGCCCAGACCCGCCAGACGCTGACGGAGCTGGAGGGCAGTCAGAGCCAGACCGCCCAGGCGGTGGAGGCGATCCATGAAAAAATGACCGGTCTCCGGGCGGAGGAAGCCGCCCTGGAGGCGGAGCGGACCACCGCCCAGGGGCATATCCGGGATTTGGAAGATCTGCGGAGGGCCATGGCGGGGGACCGGGACCAAAAGCTGGCCCTGATCGCCTCCCTGGAAGCCGAGTGCGGCAGCCTGGAGGACCGGATCGCGGAAAAGTCCGGCGACCGAGACCAGACGGAGCGGCGGACGGAAATGGCGCGGCAGGAGCTTGCCGGGCTTTTAGCGGACCGGGCCCAGACCGAGGCGGAGAAGACCCGCTCCGAACGGGAGGCCCAGGACAAGAATAAGGATATTCTCACCATGGAACGGGCCTGTGCCCTTCTGGAGCAGAAAAAGCTGGCCTCCGACATGGAGGAGCGGCAGATCGTGGACAGGCTGTGGGACAGCTACGGTCTCACCCCCGGCACCGCCGGGGCGGTGCGGGGAACGATAGAGTCCGCCGCCGCGGGAAACCGGCAGATCGCCGAGCTCAAGCGGAAGATCGCCGCCCTAGGCACCCCCAACTTGGGGGCGGTGGAGGAATACGCCCGGGTGAAGGAACGCTACGACTACCTTTCCACCCAGCGGGACGATGTACAGACCTCCAAGCGGGAGCTGGAGAGCATCCTCAAGGACATCACCCAGGAGATGACCGGCATTTTCCTCCGGGAATTTCAGAAAATAAACGAGTATTTCGGCAAAACCTTTGCCGAAATGTTCGGCGGGGGCAGGGGACAGCTTCTTTTGGAGGACCCCGGCGAGCCGCTCTCCTGCGGCATTGAGATCCGAGTCCAGCCCCCCGGCAAGCAGGTCAAGACCATCACCCTGCTCTCCGGCGGGGAGAAGGCGTTCGTGGCCATCGCCCTGTATTTCGCTATTTTGAAGGTGCGGCCCACGCCGTTTTGTATGCTTGATGAGATCGACGCGGCCCTGGACGACCGGAACGTGGAGCGGTTCGCTTCGTATCTCCACAACCTGAGCCAGAACACCCAGTTCATCGTAATCACCCACCGCCGGGGCACCATGGAGGCCTCCGACGTGCTCTACGGCGTGACCATGCAGGAGCAGGGGGTTTCCAAGCTGCTGCGACTGGATCTGAATCAAATGGAGCAGTATTTGGGTATTCTATAAGGAGTAAAGTATGGGATTTTTTGAAAAGATCAAGCAGGGCCTGGCCAAGACCCGGGACGCCATGGCCGCCACCCTGGGCAGCGTGTTCTCGGGGTTCAGCCAGCTGGACGACGACTTTTTCGACGAGCTGGAGGAGAGCCTGATCCTGGCGGACATCGGCGTGGAGACCTCCGCCCGGGCGGTGGAGCGGCTCCGCGGGCAGATTCGGGAGCGACATCTCAAGACCCCCCAGGAGGCCAAGGACGCCCTGAAAGACATCCTGACAGAAATGGTGGACGTGGGGAGCCCGGAGCTGAATCTGCATACCAAACCCGCGGTGGTGCTGGTGATTGGCGTCAACGGGGTGGGCAAGACCACCACCATTGGAAAATTGGCTGCCCAGATGGTGTCTCAGGGGAAAAAGGTGCTGCTGGTGGCGGGAGATACCTTCCGGGCCGCCGCCGCCGACCAGCTGGAGATCTGGGCCGGCCGGGCCGGCGCGGAGATCGTGCGGCAGCGGGAGGGCGCGGACCCGGCCGCCGTGGTGTTCGACGGCCTCCAGGCCGCCAAGGCCCGGGGAACGGACGTGGTACTCATCGACACCGCCGGGCGGCTTCACAACAAGCAGAATCTGATGAACGAGCTGAACAAGATCAGCCGGGTGGTGAGCCGGGAGCTGCCCGACGCGGACCGGGAGGTGCTGCTGGTGCTGGACGGCACCACCGGCCAGAACGGCCTGGCCCAGGCCAAGCAGTTCAAGGAGATCGCCGGCGTTACCGCCATCGCCTTGACGAAGCTGGACGGCACCGCTAAAGGCGGCATGGTCATCGCCGTGGCGGACAATTTGCAGATCCCCGTGAAATTCGTGGGCGTGGGGGAGCAGGCGGAGGACCTGATGCCCTTTAACCCCCGGGAATTTGTGGACGCCCTGCTGTGAGGTGAAGGCTGTGAAGGTGGTTTTGGCGAGCAAAAATCCCCACAAGCTGGTGGAGATCGAGAAAATTTTGGCCCCCCTAGGCATCGAGCTGACGCTGGAATCCCAGCTGGGGGTGGATATTGAGGTGGAGGAGACGGGGACCACCTTTGAGGAAAATTCCCTGTTAAAAGCGAAAACCGTCATGGAGGCCACGGGCCTGCCCGCCCTGGCGGACGATTCCGGCATCGCCGTGGACGCCCTAAACGGCGAACCCGGGGTGTATTCGGCGCGGTACGGCTTTGACGACAGCCTGGACGACTGGGGGCGGCTGCTGCTCCTGCTGAAAAATACGGAGCAGGTGCCTGATGAAAAGCGCCAGGCCCAGTTCGTCTGTGTCATCACCCTGGCCTACCCCGACGGAAGGACCATTCAGGTCCGGGGGGAGGCCCACGGGCTGCTGACCCGGCAGGCAATCGGGGAGGGGGGCTTCGGCTACGACCCCATTTTCTACTATCCCCCCCTGGGCAGGACCTTCGCCCAGCTGCGGCCCGAGGAAAAGAACCGGGTCTCCCATCGGGCCAGGGCTTTGCAGGCCTTGTATCAACGGCTTAAGGAGGATGGCGATGCTGACAAGTAAAGAGCGGGCGGCGCTCCGCGCCCAGGCCAACACCCTGGAGACCACCCTGATGGTGGGCAAGGGCGGGGTGACGGAGCAGGTGATCGCCGAAGCGGAGGGCCAGCTCACCGCCCGGGAGCTGGTAAAGGGCCGGGTCCTGGAAGGGTCCCTGCTCACCGCCCGGGAGGCCTGCGATCAGATTTGCCAGGCCACCGGCGCCGACGGCGTGGCCGCCCTGGGCAGCCGGTTCGTGATCTACCGGTTCAGCGAGAAGTGCCAGTCTCAGCGCAACCAGGTGGGCCGGGCCAAGCGGAAGGAGACGCCGGTCTCCAAGTCCGACCCGGTGCGCAAGGGCGTCCGGGCCCGGCGGCAGGCCGCCAAGCGGCAGCGGGAGGAACGGAACGCCTTTTTCCGGGAAAAGGCGGTGGAGGCCGCCATTGAAAAGCGAAAAGGACCGAAATCAGAGGAATAAGATCGGGAGGCGAGGACATTGGCGCGGATCGGGATTTATGGCGGGGCTTTCAATCCCCCCCATTTGGGGCATCTCCGGGCCGCCGAGGCGGCGAGAGCGGCCCTCTCTCTGGACCGGGTGCTTTTAGTACCCACTGGGGAATCGCCCCACAAGCCCCTGCCGGCCGGTTCGCCGGCAGCGGAGGATCGGCTTTCCCTGCTGCGTCTGGCGGCGGCGGGCAGACCCGGGCTGGAGGTGTCCGACATGGAGCTGCGCCGAGAGGGCCCCAGCTATTCCTACGAGACGGTGGAGGCCCTCCGGAAGGACCATCCCGGGGACGAGCTGTATTTTCTTATGGGGACGGATATGCTCCTGTCCTTTCGGACCTGGCGGGCGCCGGAGCGGATTTTAAAGGAAGCCGCCCTGGCGGTGGTCCGCCGGGGCCAGAAGGGGGAGGACGAGGCCATTTCCCGGGAAAAGGAAATCCTGGAAGCCCTGGGCGGCCGCGTTGAGGTGATCGACGCCCCGGTGACCGCTGTTTCCTCCACCGATCTGCGGCGAATGCTGGTGTTCGGCTGCGCCGGGGAATTTCTTCCCCAGGGCGTGGAGGCGGAGATCGAAAGGCGGGGGCTTTACGGCACGGGCCGGTGCTACCGGGGCATTCCCATGGAGGAGCTGGAGCCGGTGGCCCTGGGGCTGCTGAATCCCAACCGGGTCCGGCATGTGTTAGGCTGCCGGGACACGGCGGCGGGACTGGCCCGGCGCTGGGGCGCCAATGAAACCGACGCTGCCCGGGCGGGCCTGCTCCACGATGTGACCAAGGCTCTGGACGGCCCCCTGCAGCTGACCCTCTGCCGGGCCTACGGGGTGGACCTGGACGATTTTTCGACACAGAACCCCAAGACTCTCCACGCCCTGACGGGCAGCCTAGTGGCGGAGCGGATCTTTGGGGAGAATCCGGCGGTGGTGTCCGCCATCCGCAGCCACACCACCGGCAAAGCGAACATGAACACATTGGAAAAGATCCTCTATGTGGCGGATTACATGGAGCCCAACCGGGACTTCCCCGGCGTGGAGCGGCCGCGGGAACTGGCCTACCTGGATCTGGACAAGGCCCTGGCGCTGGCGTTGAAGAATACGCTGGACGAACTGCGCGAACAGGGCGAGGAACCCTTTGCAGCCACAGCCGAGGCGTACTGCTGGTACGGCCGTGAATTTGAATAAGGAGGAAAGAAGATGCTTTCTCCCGCTGAGATCGCCTCTGTCGCCGTCAA
>CANRHF010000027.1 GCA_947630345.1 uncultured Oscillospiraceae bacterium
TTTTTTCCGCCCTCATCCCGGCCGTCGGCAGCGAAGTCGAACAGATTCCACACATAGGTAGCCCAAAGATAGGGCCGCTCCCGAATCACCTTCAGCAGGTGCTCATGGTAGAGGCACTGGTACTCCTCGGTGTAGTCTCCCCGCTCCGGCGTGGAGGAATGGAATTGGGGATTAGCGTCGGCGCCGTACTCGGAGAAGCCGATGACCCGTCCGGAGAATTTGGCATGGAATTCATCGAAGAATCGGTCGTTCTGCTCCAATTCTCCCAGATACCAGCCAAAGTACAGATTGTAGCTTCCGATATCGGGAATATCAATAAGCGGGCTGTCGGTCTCCAGCATGAACACATGGGCCATGGTGGTGGGCCGGGTGGCATCCAGCTGATGGCAGAGATCGTTGAGCAGCCGGTGGTTCTCCATCAAGTCCTCTGTCGCCTCGCCGGAGGCCGTGATCTCATTGGAAAGTCCCCAGCACACAATGGAGGGATGATTATAATTTTGCACGATCAGCTCCCGCATCTGACTGAGGGTGTTCTCCCGGCCGTCCGGCATATGCTCCGTGATATAGGGGATCTCCGCCCAGACGATGATCCCGTATTCGTCGCACAGATCGTAAAACTCCTGGGCGTGCTGGTAATGGGCCAGCCGCACGGTATTGGCGCCGATCTCCCGGATGATTTCCAGGTCTTCCCGGTGCTCGGCCATGGTGAGCGCGTTGCCCATACCCTGCCGATCCTGATGGCGGGACACCCCGCGGAGGGGGTAGGGCCGACCGTTGAGGAAAAAGCCCTTCTCCCGGTCAAAGCGGATTTCCCGGCAGCCGAACCGGGTACTGATCTCATCGCCGCTTTTCAGCTTCGCGGTGGCAGTATACAGGTACGGGTCCTGCACGCCGTCCCAAAGCCGGACGTTCTCCAGCACAAACTCCGCGCTGGCGTAGCCGTCCACAGAGGAAACGGTCCTGTGCTTTCCATCTACCATGATCTCCACATCGCCGCCATTTTGCCAGGTCTCCACCGTGACGGCGGCGGAGCGACGCGCCAGGTCTACGACGGACGTGACCTTGATGCCCGGCGTGCCGTCCTTTTCCAGTTCAAAGTGCCGTTCCGGGACAACGATCAGCTTCACATCCCGGTACAACCCGCCATAGAAGGTAAAGTCCGCCTTCTGGGGGTATACCCGGCGATTTTCTCCGTTGTCTACCGTCACTTCCAGCAGATTTTCCTGCCGCAACGCGTCGGTCATCTCCGCCCGGAAGGTGGAGTAGCCGCCCTCATGATGGGCAAGAGGGACGCCGTTGAGCGTAACATCCGCAGTCATAGCCGCGCCGCTGAATTCAATATAGACCCGCTCTCCATCCTCCAGCAGAGGCTTGGGGAAGGATTTGGTATATACTGCCGCGCCGCGCCAGTAGTCATTGCCCCCGTCCTGACCATCCACGGCATTCCAGGTGTGGGGCAGAGTGACGGAAATAGGCGCCTCCCCAGGCTTGGCAAAGGACCAGTTTCCGTTAAAATCAATGCTTTTTCGCATAGGCTCCTCCTTACTTACTTGTCAGGACCGTATTCCCCCGTACCATGCGCAGGACCCGGGCGGCGCTGCGCCGCAGGTCCTCCATGCGGACTGCGCCGGAGTCGACGCCCTTTTTCAGCGCCTCCACCTGATCCGGCCGGCCGGGACAGATGAGGTCGCATTGCGCGGCTTGCGCTTTCTGCGCATCGCCGCTGAGCGCTTTGCAGCAGTCGGTCCGGTCGGCCTTCATGGCATCCCAGTCGCTCATAACCATGCCACGGAAGCCCCATTCGTTTCGCAGCACCTTCACCAGCAGATCGTAATTATTGGGGCAGTATATACCATTGACCTTGTTATAGGCAGCCATCACCGTCATGGGTGCGCTTTCCTTCACTGCAATCTCAAAGCCCCGCAGATACAGTTCCCGCAACGTCCGCTCCGTCATATTGGAGGAGGAGAAATTGCGCTGCAGCTCACAGCTGTTGGCGGCAAAGTGCTTCACGCTCATGCCCTTGCCGGGATGGGACTGAACGCCCCGGACGATGGCAGCGGCCATCTTGCCAGACACCAGCGGGTCCTCAGAGTAATACTCGAAGGTTCGCCCGCACAAGGGGTTGCGGTGGATGTTCATGCCGGGGGCCAGCCAGACCGTAACGCCAAAAGCTTCCATTTCCGCGCCAACGGCGTCTCCCACCGCTTCCAGAAGCGCGGGATCGAAGCTCTGGGCCAAAAGCTGGCTGCAGGGCCATGCGGTGGCGTACTGATAGTGAACGGTTCCATCCTCCGGTCGGGCCATCTGGCTCTTCAGCGCCATGCCGGCAAAGCCAAACAGATACCGGCGGTATGCCTCCAGTGTCTCCGGCACCCGGGCAGCTTTTACGGAGCCATCCGGGAGCTCTACCACCTGGCTCGTCAGATTCAGCCCCGCGGGGCCGTCGGATAGAATGGCGTTGGGAATGCCCAGGGTTTCATACAGCTCCGGCGTGGTGGTGCCGGAGGCGCCCATGGCTGTAACCTGGAGTTGCTTGTTGCCGGTGCCGCCGCCCACCACCAGAGTGGCCAACTGCTCGACAGTCATGGCCTCCACCAGCGGGTCGGACGGTTCCTCTGGGGTTTCATAGGTGTGCCGGATCGGCTCGGGAAGGTATTCGTCCAGAGCCCATACCGGCAGGCCGGACACATCCTCGGCAGGCCGGGCAGGAGGAACGATTTCTTTTATCTCATGCAAAGGCGGGCAGACGGAAACGCATTGCTCCAGCACCGCCTCCGCGCCAAGGGTCAGCGCGGCCACAGGCACAGCCGCATCGGAGGCGTTGCCCAAACGCAGAATGTATTTTCCGGACCGAAGGACCCAGACGGCCTTCTCCTCGTCATAGCAGGCCAGGTTCTTCATGGGTACGGTCAGTAGGACCTCCTTGCACGCACCGGGAGCCAAATCTTCCGTTTTGGAAAAGGCTACCAGTCGCTGACGCTCAGCCCCGGTCTGGCCAAAGGGAACGGAGGCGTAGAGCTGAACCACCTCCCGGCCGGGTACCTTCCCTACATTCTTAACCGACGCGTGGATCTTCAGCGCCCCTGTTTCAACAGATATATCACACAGAGCGATCTGAAACGCGGTATAGCTCAGACCGTATCCAAACGCATATCGAGGCTTCACTCCGAAGGTATCAAAGAAGCGGTAACCTACATAGATCCCCTCGTTATACTCCTGGTTATATTCATCGCCGCCCAGATAGGAATAAGTCTCGTTGGAGGGCAGGTCCTCGAACCTGTAGGCCCATGAGGTGGCCAGTTTTCCGGAGAAATTCACCTTCCCGGACAGCACATCCGCCAGGGCGTTGCCTCCCTCCTCTCCCCCTTGGACAAAGTAGACCAAGGCGCTGACATGAAGGGTATCCAGGAAGCTCACGTCGATCACACCGCCGGCATTGATCACAACAATCAAATTCTTGTACGCGCCGGAAACAAATTCCAGATTTTCCCTTTCCACGTCGTCTAGACGGTAGTCGCCCTGCACGTCTTTTCGGTCATTTCCTTCACCGGCCTGCCGGGCCAGGACATAGACCGCCGTATCACAGCCAGAGGCCGACACGTCTTCCGCTGTCACCGGGATGCCGGTGGGATGCCGGAAGGGCGGGATCTCATGCAGAATCCGGTAGAATTCCCGGACCCCCGCCACCTTTTTCTCCATTTCCTGCCGGTACGCCTCGTAGGTATCGGCATAAAACCGGTCGAATCGATCCAGCCAGCCGGTGGTCGTGATCTCAAATCCCGCGTTTTCCAGTCCCTGGGCAATGGTGACGGCGTATCGCTCCCGCACGGCGCCGGAACCGGTCCCGCCTTTAACGGTCATTCTAGCCCCTGAACCGTAGAGCGCGATTTTTTGATCCTTCAGCGGCAGGACACCGTCATTTTCCAGCAGCACAAAGCCCTCCGCCGCAGCTCTGCGGGCCAGCGCACGGTTTCTCAGCTCCATCGGGGACGGCTCTCGGTTTGTACCGCCCATAATGATCGTTTTCATGGCAGCTCCTCCATTTATAATCATGCCGTTGTGGGCGACAGCTGTCTGCCGCCGCCCGCATTTTTGCCTCACAATGTGTGGTTATTTGCTGTTCTTTTTATTTTCCCGGATGGCCTTTTTTGCGGTCTTCATTGCCTTGTGGGCAGCTTTCAGCTCGGCCTTTGCCTTTTTTTCCGCCCGTTTGGCCAGTACCTTCTGGTTTTCGGCCTCAAAGTCCAGGCCCTTCTTTTCACATTTCTCTTTCAGCTCCCGGACGCGGATCTCCTCCGCCATGCGGTCGGCCTCCTCCCGCTCCCGGCGCTCCAGCTCGTCAGCGGGGATATACTCAATACCCAAGGCGGCGCATTCGGCCACCTTCCGGTCTTGAAGCTCTCGAGACACCTGGGGAAGATGCTTTTCAATGTCGAACAGGAAGAAGAAGATCACGAACACCAGGATGCCGATAAGGATGTAGCTGCCCTGATAGGCGAAGTTGATCCAGCCGGTGGCAGCCGCGGGCTGGTCTGCATACAGGGCAATATCGCCGTTCATGCCAATCTGCTGGGGCTGCATATAACCGCTGGCCATCAGGCCTAGGTTGAAGATGCCCTGGGCAATGCCGACGGCAAACATCATGGACGCGCTGGAGAAGCCGCCGGTAAGCCCGTCGCTGCGGACCTTGGTTTTCCACTCCACATGGTCAATGACATCGCCCATGTAGGAGGTAATGACGTAAGAAAACGAGATATTGCCAATGGCGGCCAGTGCCGTGCCGATCATAATCATCATACGGCTGCCGGCGTTCATGTAGGCAAATATGGAGCCGAAGACTGTAATGATTGCGCCGCCCCAGATCACCTTCCGGCGGCCCAGCTTTTTCATCAGCGGCAGGAGCAGCAGAATGCCCGGGCCCATGGGGGACAGCGCGATCATCTGGAAGCTGGCCTGGATCGCGCCAACCTCACCGTAAGCGTTGCCCCGGACGACCCATCCGGAGTAGTAGATCAGGGAGATGTTCCGCATATTGGTCAGAATCTCCGTGACCAGCAGCAGGATGATAAACATCACCCAGTATTTGTCTACAATGCAGGCCTTCAGCTGCTGGAACATGGTTGCCTCGGTGTGAGGGGCAGAAGGCGCGGTAGCATTGGAATCCTCGATCCCCACCTGATTGCGGCGCTCCTCCGTGACCCGCTCTCGGGTGTAGAAATACTGCACGAAGGCCAGAGGCACGCTCAGCAGGGCAAAGGCGGACATGGTCACAAAGTAACCCTGGGCGTTATTGCCGTGCATGGCCGAGCATACAGCGGACAGAATCATGGGGAACAGGATGGACACAAGACCCGTGCCCACATTCGCGGTGATGCGGGCCGCCATGGCGTTGTTCTTCCGCTGGTTCACATTTCGGGTGGACAAGGCGGCGGACAACTCCTTGGACATATTCCACATGGTGTAGGCCACGCAGTAATAGAGGTTGTAGCTGACGATCACCCAAATGGCTTGGGCCATGGTTCCTTGGAATGGCATCCAGAACATCAGAATAATGCTGATGGCCACCAGCGGAGCGGAGATGATCATCCATGGCCGGACCTTGCCCTGGCGGCAGGTGGTCATGTCGATGAGCTTGCTCATGATGAGGTTCGTCACTGCGTCCAGCAGTTTGGACACCACGGGGAACAGGACCATAAACGTGGCGATCCAGGCCGCCCGGTCCACCGTAAATCCCAGGATGTCGGTGAGGTACTGGTTGAAGTAGCTGTTGACGATGGACTGGCCAATGAGCATTCCGTAGGGACCTAAAACGTAGCCCAACCACATCTCTTTGGCAGTGGTGTTGGCGGAAGTGATGCGCGAGTCCCATTTGTGGCTGGCAAAGGCCCCGGACAGCAATCCGCGTTTTTCTTTTGCCGCGTTCATTTTGGTTCCTCCCTTTGTTGTTATTCAATTCGCTTTATGGAATCGGTATTATGTTTCTACTGCGCTGGAGCGGAATGAATGAATTGCTCCGGCGCACAGATCCATGATCAGCCCGGTCACAGCCTCCGGCTCGTCAGTCATCCCGTCCCGCACCCATCTGCTGAGAATCGCTCCGCTGCCAAACGACAGATAATCATAGACCAGCCGCTCCCGACCCTGCGGGTGGATCGTAAGGAGCCTTTGAAAGAGTGGATAGCACTGCTGAAAGCAGGCGGAGAATATTTTGGCGGAGAACGCCGGATCTGCATTGTCCGAGGCCAACACCATGAACCGCCGGCCATCGTTACGCAGATAGACCAACAGCTCCATCAAAAGCGGCTTGACCTGGGCGGTACCGCCAAAGGCCCCGCAGACTTTTGTGATGAACTGCCGCTCCAGCTTCTCCAGCAAGTCCGGAATATCCAGATAGTGCTTGTAAAAGGTGGAACGGTTGATGCCGGCACCCGCGCACAACTGCGTAACCGTAATGGCGGAGACCGGCTTCTCACGCAAGAGGGACAGAAAGGTTTCCTCCACCATATGCTTCGTGTAGTTCACGCGGGCATCGTTGGAATTCATGATTATCTCCTTCTTTGGCAACAAAGCCGCCCATTGTGTCGATTATGTAACAAATGTCGGACCATTGACGGTTGCGTTCTTCAGGGGGCAACGGTATAATAGTTGCCAAGAAATAGTCGGCACAGGCGGTTTGGGGGAGAGAAAAATGAAAAAGGAGTTTCCTTTCGGGTCTGTTCTGGATTCCCGGACGGACCCTGAGCAGGTCACACGGCGGGAGCAGATCTTTGGCTATTTCGTCGGGCCCTGCCTCGTTTACAGCGTCTACAACGCCGTGGCGGGTCACTATCTGACCCAGTTTTATACAGACGTGCTGGGGCTTGCCGGGGCGTTTTTGACCATGATGCCGCTGCTATCCAAACTTTTCAGCGGCGCTGTAAGCATTTTGATCGGTCGGCTTATTGACCGCACGCGGACCCGCCATGGCAAGGCGCGGCCGTGGATACTCCTGTCCGGGTTTCTCATCGCCCTGTGCGGCATACTGCTGTACACGGTGCCGGCCCAGTCTTTTCAGGCAAAACTCATTTGGGTGGTGGTCAGCTACAATCTCTTTTTTTCCCTGGCCTTTTCCACCTATTCTCTGGGGCATTCGCTGATGGTGCCCTTGTCCACCAGGGACGCTAAAAAGCGGGACAGCCTCGCCATGCTGACCTCCACCGGCACCTCCATGCTGCCCGGCATGATCTCTACCATCGTCATGCCCGTGCTGGTGAGGACTATCGGCGTCGGCCCTGCGGCTCAAAGCCGGTGGCTGACCGTGATGGGCTGCATTTCAATCGTTGCCATTCCCGCAGCGCTGGTCGAATTTTGGTTCACTCGGGAACGTGTAGCCGCCCAGGAAAGCACCGGGCAGCCCCAGGCCGTTTCCTTCCGAAAACAGGTTGGTGCCTGCTTTCATGACAAATATTGGATCATGGTAGTCGTTTTTACGGCTGTGCTGCATCTGTGCAACGGCCTGACCACAAGCTCCATGCTGTATTACTGCAACTGGGTCCTGGGAAACAGCGTGGATTCCGGCGCGGCAAAGCAGCTTTTGGTTAATGTGGTCGGCCAAGGCCCTATGGGATTTGGCATAGCGTTGCTGTGGCCGCTGGTGCGAAAGTACGGCAAGCGGCGGGTGACCATTGCCGGATTTTCGGTTGCCTCCCTGGGCAGCCTGGGCGTGCTGCTGGCAGGAGACCGGCTGCCTCTGGTGCTGGCGGCGCTTTTTGTAAAGTCTGTGGGCTCTCTGCCGACTTATGTAATGGCGGCTCTGCTGGCAGAGGCGCTGGACCACATCGAGCTGAAAAACGGTTTCCGGGCCGACGGTTTTTCCGCCTCCGTGGCCTCGATCACCCAGACCACCATAATGGGGCTGAGCCAAACCGTTCTGCTTTTAGGGATTACCCTTTTCGGCTATATTTCCCCGGTCGCCACAGAGCAGAGCATTGTCCAGCCGGAGGCCGTGCGGGCCTTTTTCTCAACCTGCTTCGCAGGGTTTCCCCTTGTGGGCTATGCCGTCTGCGCCGGGATCATGGTGTTTTACGACATCGGTGAAAAAGTGTCGGAGACGGCTCCATGAGCCCTGACGGGCGGCGGTCCTATTTCCCGGCGGATTCCCGCCGGGAAATAGGACATCGATTCCTTTATTTTACTTTCTTTGCCTTTTTGGCGGCCTTCTTGGCTTCCTTAGCTGCCCGCTTGGCCAGCACTTTCTGGTTTTCAGCCTCAAAGTCCAGGCCCTTCTTGGCGCATTTTTCCTTCAGTTCTTTAATCCGGTTTTCCTCGGCCTCCTGCGCCTGCAGCGCCCGCTCCTGCTTTTCCAGCACGGACTGGGGGATGTACTCGATGCCCTGGGCTTCGCATTCCTTGCGCTTCTTTTCCTCCAAGGACCGCTGTACAGTGGGCATATCCCGCTCGATCTTAAAGAAGAACGCGAAGAGGATGAAGAACAGCACTCCGGTGAGCATATTGGCGCCCTGATAAGAGAAGTTGATCCAGTTGGTGGCTGCCTGGGTCTGATCCGCATACAGAAGGATCTGATCCCCGTCATTGTTGATGAAGGAGCCAACCACTTCCGGCTGGACGTACTTTGTAACGACCAGACCCAGATTGAACAGCGCCTGGCCGATGCCCTTGGAGAACATCTCCGCGAAGCCGACCACAGCCGCCGTCAGGCCCTCTACCCGCACGCCCCGGGAGTACTCCACATGGTCGATGGCATCGCCCACGAAAGTGAGCATGGAGTAGATCAGCGCCATAGCGCCAATGGAGTAAATAGCAGTGCCGCCATAGATCGCGCCAGTCTGCCCTACGCTCAGAAATGCGGCAAACGCGCCTACCGCCGCAAAAACCGACCCGACAACGATGACCTTGGTGCGGCCGAACTTTTTGAACAGCGGCAGCAGCAGAAGCAATCCGGGGCCCATGGGCGCCATGGAAATCATGGTGAATTTTGCCTGAATGGATGCGTATTCGCCGTAGGCGTTGCCGTTGACCACCCAGCCACTGTAATAGACCTGGGCGACGCTTCGCATGGCGTTGAGCACCTGATAGATCAGGATCATCAGGATCAGCATGATCCAGTATTTATCCCGAATGCACGCCTTGAACTGCTCGACAAAGGAGGCTTCCTTCACCAGCGTCTGGCCCTGGGGCTGGCCGGTCACACCGTACTGATTGCGGCGCTCCTCTGTGATCCGCTCCCGGGTGAAGAAGTACTGCACGAAGGTCAGCGGTACGGCGATGCAGCACATCACCGCCATGCAGACCAGATATCCATCCCGGGTGTTGCCTACCATGCCGCTGATGGCGGTAAGAATGGTGGGGAACAGGATAGAAATAATGCCGGTGCCGATATTTTTCGTGATCTGGCCGGCCATGGAGTTGTTTTTCCGCTGCTGGAAATTCCGGGTAGACAGCGCAGCGGTCAACTCATAAGACATATACCACATGGTATAGCCCACGGAGTAGAACAGATTGTAGGCCACAATGATCCAAATCGCCATGACCACCGGGTTGGAAAACGGAATCCAGAACAGCATCATCAGGCTGACGACCATGATGGGCAAGCTCAGGATCAGCCAGGGGCGGAGCTTACCCTGGCGGCAGGTGGTGTTATCCAGGACCTTGGCCATCAAAACATTGGTGATGGCATCCAGGATCTTGGAGAACAGGGGGAACAGGACCATAAAAGTGCCGATCCAGAGCCCCATACTGGAGGTGAAGCCCAGAACGTCGGTCAGATACTGGTTGAAGTAACTGTTGACGATGGATTGCAGCAGCATGGCTCCGAAGGGACCGGCCACATAGCCCAGCCACAGCTCTTTTTTGCCTACGTTGGCGGATGTAATGCGGGTGTTCCAGAAGCTGCCCCGAAAGGCATTTTCAAGAAGCCCATTTTTGGTTTTCGTCGGTTCTGACATAATGCTCTCCTTCCTTTTTCTTTTCTTATTGTAAGATCCGGTTAGATTTTGGAGCTTACAAGCTTATGATACCGCGCCGCGATTCTTTTGAAAATTCAAAATTTAGTTATTCTATTCATTAATTAGATAAATTAAAAAACAGAACAATTTTACAAATAATTAAGCAAATATGTGGATATCATGCTTTTTCGTATCCCTTACAGCTGATTTGTTCACCTACCCGCCCGCCAAAGACAGTCGAGATTCATTCCAACTCTTGACCAAGACAGACGTCTATCCTTCTTTACAATTCTGGAAAGGCATTGGAGGTTGTTACCATGATTGAGCAGTATTTTATCACCGGAGCAACAGACTTTTTGGGCAGTACATTGACCAAAGCGCTCGTTGACAGAGGAAAAAAGGTAGTTGGCCTGCGGCTACCACAGGACCAAAGCAAACTGCTTTCTGGGGTGGAGTATCGGACCGGAGATATCACGGAGCCCGATACGCTTGGAGATTTCCTGGCGGGTGCCGATGGCCAGTCGGCGGTCCTCATCCATTGCGCGGGGCTGGTCTCCATTGGGTCGGGGCAAGAGGAGCGGGTCCGGAAGGTCAATGTGGAAGGAACAAAAAACCTTGTTGACCTGGCAATGCGGAACAATATCGGCAGGTTCATCTATGTTAGTTCCGTTCACGCCATTCGTGAGCAGCCGGACGGCATGGTAATCCGGGAGACCTTGCATTTTTCCCCGGATGAGATCATCGGTTCTTACGGAAAAAGCAAAGCAGAGGCGACCGCCTATGTGCTGAATGCCTCGATGCACGGTCTAAATGCGACGGTCGTGCATCCTTCCGGAATGATCGGTCCCGGAGATCTGACCGGCGGCTATATGACGGAAACGATCCGGGCGTTTTTGAAAGGCGGCTTTCCGGTCGCGATCGAGGGGGGATATGACTTTGCGGATGTACGGGATGTAGCGGAGGGGATCATTCAATGCGTAGAACACGGAAAATCGGGAGAGACTTACATTCTGTCCAACCGGTATATTACCGTGAAAGAGATTTTTGAATGCCTCAGCGCATTCAAAGGGATCCCCCGGGCATACAAAGCCATTCCTTTGAAACCTTTGATCCTATTTGCGCCGCTGCTTGAGTGGGCAGCGAAAAAGCTGGGGCTTCCAAAGCTGCTTACGCCGTATTCCCTTTATACCTTGGGTAGCAACGGGCACTTCAGCCATGAAAAGGCGGACAGAGAGCTTGGCTATTCAGTGTGTCCCCTGGAGCAGACCTTGATCGATACGGCAAAATGGCTGGTAAACGGTACTCCGTAAAAATCTAAACATTCGCATGTTGCACATTACTTGGAGGTATTTGAAATGAAAGGCAAAAAAGAAAAAACCAAAATGAGGTTCAGATGGTGGCAGATCATAATGATCATTTTGGCTGCGGTCATCACATTTATGGTTGTCGCTGGTGTCATTGGTTACAGCATCTCTCGTGCCCGGCGGGGAAATATCTATGTCTATACCCAGGAGGTGCGGCAGATCAAGGACCCGGAGGGATTCGGTACCGTGGAGGTCTTTACAATGCCCTTAGACCCTGCGGTCCCGGTGGATCGTGCCTGCTACACGCCTTCCGGCAGAGTCCTTTTAAGTTATGACGAAGGCCAAGACACCGTGATCTGTACCATGAACGATGACGGCACCGCCTGTTTAGAGCTGTTCCGCGGAAAGGTGCCAGGAAAATACCGGCTGATGCTTTGCCAGGACAATGCTAGGGTGCTTCTGGGCGATGCCATGCTGGAGTGCCCTGAAGGACAAACGCTGGATACCTGCGCCCCAGGCGCCGCCATATTGATCCCCGTGGAGTTTCCCGCTGCATTTGCTGACGATCCCGCTGTGACCAGCAAATGGACGGAGATCATTTTTTCACCTGACGGCCAATATATCGCTTGGACCATCCGACGCAGTGACTGCGGAGCTGCTAACGCCATTGGACGGCTGGTGCGCTATGATGACCGCTATGTAATCGAGGACGCCAAATACATCAGCGCCATGAATGCATATTCCCCGGACCCGGAGCATGATGGCCAGCTTCTTTACAGTCCTGTTATCGGCGGCGAGGTCAAGCAATTTGTCCACGGCGGGGCGGCAATTTCCTTAGTGGGCGCTGATCCCTGCGGTATGGGAGATTCTGTCATACAAGATATTGCCACCGGCGAGGTCCTTCAGGTGACCCACTGCCCAGGTTATGACGAAACGACCCTGCTGTCCCCTGACGAGAAGCTGGGTATTGTCATGACCAGCCGCTTTTCTAAGTCTTCCGATCTGGCCGTGCTGGGCCTGGTTCCCAGGCCCTACGGTGACCCACTTCACAACATCATGGCCCAGATCTATATGTATAGCATCACAGGTGTTCGCAGCTCGCGCCAGGGCAATATCGGTCCGGCGCTCATCGATATGGCACGTTCCATGGAGGAGCCCGGCTATGTCGGAGTGGATCTTAGCGACCCGGAGGGGAACTGGGTGTACCACTCTCCCATGTCCTGGAAGAATGACAGTACGCGCGCAATGTGGATGGAGCGGCAGCGAAATGGAAACGGCATCCGCATCCAGATCGTCTCGCTGCCGGAATACCAGCCCGGTCCTCCGGTGGCGACGGTGGAAACGCCCCAGGCTGGTGATTACGGCGATACCTCGATCGGAGATCCCACTGTTCACGGCAGGATTCCGGGTAAGGTTTCCGGGTATGCGGAGATTACCAAGGAGAGCGGGTTTCTGGGCGTAACGACTGTGACGGTCACCTATGAGAATTACAGCGACGACGGCAGGTATTATTTCAACGGCACGGAGCGCTCCAGCGGTTCCGTCATAACGGCTACCAGCTACACTTCCCATATCCGCGTGACCAATGCGGACGGAAAGGAGCTTGGCGGCATGGATGTGGAGCTTCGTTTTAGTGCGGCATACCGGCTTTCTTCCATATTTAAGGGTGCCACGCCAGAGCTGGATCTGAGCCAAAGCTCCGGTACCGCCACATGGGACACGGTCACGGAAGATATTTCCGTTCTTGCCCCGTGACAGGTAAATAGAACGAACCCCGGTAAAAGCGGCACATTTCCTGCTTTTACCGGGGCTTTCTATAACAGATTCTTTCTCCACCAAAATCGGTGCTTCCGCAGACGCCAGGGGTGATAGACTGGACCGTTACCTGCTTTTAATGGTTCTTCCTCTTGGCCTTCTGTGCTCTTTCTTTGCGCGTTTGCTCAAAACCTTATTGTTCTCCGTCTCAAAGTCCAGGCCTTTCCGGGCACAACGCTCTTTTAACTCCCGGATACGGGTCTCCTCCGCCAGGCGCTCCTGCTCTGCAATTTCCAGACGTTCCTGTTCGTCAGCCGGAATGTACTCGATACCCAAGGCGGCGCACTCCGCGACCTTTCGTTCCTGAAGCTCTTTTGAAACTTTTGGAAGATACTTTTCCAAATCGAAGATGAAGAGAAATACGACAAACATCATCACACCAATGATGATATAGCTCCCTTGATATGCAAAATTGATCCATGTCGTAGCGGCGGCCGTTTGATCTGCATACAGCGGGATGTTATCTGTGGAAATCCCGATCTGCTGAGGCTGTGTATAGCCTGACAACATCAGTCCCAAATTGAATAGGCCCTGCGCGATTCCGACGCCGATCATCATGCCCGCACTGGTAAATCCACCTGTCAGGCCGTCACAACGGACACCTGTTTTCCATTCCACATGGTCAATGACGTCTCCCATATAAGAGGTGATCACATACGCGACACCGATGTTGCCGATGCCGCCCAATGCGGTGCCTATGTAAATCATCATTCTGCTTCCTGCATTCATAAACGCGAACACGGAGCCCAGCGCAACAAGGATCGATCCGCCCCAAATACAGGTGCGCCGTCCAAATTTCTTCATAAGCGGCAGCAGCAGCAAGATGCCGGGTCCCATAGGCGACAGTGCGATCATTTGAAAGCTCGCCTGAATGGTAGCAAACTGACCATAGGCATTGCCCTGCACGACCCATCCGGAATAATAGACCAGGGAAATGTTTCTCATATTTGCCAAGATCTGCTGGACGATCATGACCAGAACAAAACTGATCCAGTACTTGTCCTGGACACATGCCTTGAGCTGTTCAAGCAGAGACGCTTCCCGTTGCGATTCGGTAAGCAGTGACTTTCCAGTTGAATCTTTGATACCGGTCATATTCCGGCGTTCTTCCGTCACCCGCTCACGGGTATAGAAATACTGAACAAAAGCCAACGGAATCGCCAGGAGCGCAATTGCCGACATACATACGAAGTAGCCCTTTGCGTTATCGCCGTTTAGAGCCGCCGTTGCAGCGGAAAGTACCATTGGGAACAGGATCGATGCCAAACCGGTCCCAACATTCAGCGTAATCCGGTCCGCCATGGCATTGTTTTTCCGCTGATTCACATTTCTTGTAGACAGTGCGGAGGACAGCTCCTTGGACATATTCCACATGGTGTAGGCGACACAGTAGTATAGGTTATAGGAAATAACGACCCATACCGCCTGCGCAACTGGATTACTTACCGGAATCCAGAACATGAGAATAATACTGATCGCAACAACCGGCGCGGAAATAATCATCCATGGCCGGACCTTGCCCTGTCGGCAGGTGGTATGGTCGATGACCCAGCACATGACCATGTTTGTTACGGCATCTAATATTTTGGAAATTACCGGGAAAAGCACCATGAATGTGGCGATCCATGCCGCCCTGTCAACTGTAAACCCGATAATGTCTGTAAGATACTGGTTAAAATAACTGTTTACAACAGATTGGCCCAGCAGCATTCCGTATGGTCCGATGACATAGCCCAACCACATTTCTTTTTTAGTCGTGTTGGCGGATGTGATCCGAGAGTTCCATTTCGGACTGCTGAAGGCATTCGCAAGCAGTCCACGTCTTTCTTTTACAGCATTCATGGTTCTCCTCCTTACTTTGAAATTATCCGATTAAGCAAGCCGGATTATCGTGGGTCATGATGTACACCTGCCTATGATTGAATCCCCGGTCTAGCATCGCATCCATAAACATCATCAGGCCCTCCACAGGATATTCAGCCCGAATCTGCCCACGGTCTGTGGAGAGAAATACATTCTCAGCACCCAACTCCCGAATTGTAAGGGCCATATAATCCGTTGAAACAAGATTGTGCCCAATATCCAGCCAGAGTTTTTCGACCATCGCGCCTTTTTTGACAAAGGCCTTTTGGACTTCTATGGGCAGACTCGTACAATTCCAATCCGGGTGGGTCAAGACGCACTTCACACCCATGTCGCAGGCTGCATAGATCACTGCCGCGGATTCCCCAAGACTGATATGACCCGTGGCCACCACAGCGCCGTACTGCTTAATTAACTCCAGGATCTCATATACTTCGGGCTTTAGAGTCCCATCTTCATTCAACACT
>CANRHF010000028.1 GCA_947630345.1 uncultured Oscillospiraceae bacterium
AAAAAATTGCTTCCATTACCGTGGACACCCACGGTGAAGACTATCCTGAGCCCAATAAGCTGCCGGATCCCTACGGCCGCTTTTGAGGAATAGGGGGGCGTACTGGTTTCGACGGGGGTAGGAAGGCCGGAATAGCGGGCCGTGGCGCCTGGCCACGATAAAACGGGCAATTTTTTAAATTTAACTGACAACAATACTGTTGCAGTGGCTGCCTGATTAGGCTGGCCCATCCGCCCCGGAAGGTCCACGAGCCGGGAACGGGTGTGATCTTAGTGGAGCCCGTGCGTATGGTAAGCTTTGCCCATACCACGCATCATGAAGCTACTGATTCCCGTAGGGTGTTTGTTCCCGCCGGGAAAAGGGAATGTAAATAACAAACTGCGCCCGGAGAGGTTCCCTCCGACTTGCTTTCGGACAGGGGTCCGATTCCCCTCGCCTCCACCAAGAAAGGCTGCCGCAAGGCGGCCTTTCTTGGTGGAGGCGAGGGGAATCGGACGATTTAATCCAATCTGCCGATGGCAGATTGGCCGCCGGGGCTCGACCCGGCGGAACCTCTGTTTTTGCGCGGCAAAAATGGAAAAGATTCCCCTCGCCTCTACGAATTCAAAATCAATTCCATTTTGTGAAGGTTCTGATTGACGATTCGCCAAAATTCGGCTAATATAGAAACAGAATCAAAAACACGGGAGGGATTTTGATGACGGAGCTTGAATCTATGCGCAGGGCCAAGATGTACATCGACCGTATGGCCAATGGGGTCAATCCCATTGACGGCGCCCCTGTGCCGGACGAGGATTTTCTGAATGACGTGCGAATTTCCAGGTGCCTGTTTTATGTGTCCGATATTTTAAGGCAGGTTATTGAAAATAACGGGGTTATTGGCAGCCATCAGACCACCCGAAAGGAATATACCATTCCGGATGTGCGGAGGTTTGCTTTTTCTGAGACGCCGATCACTCTAAGCGAGGTTGTCAGGCGGTTAAACGACATTATCGATTTGGAGACATACCATAAATTTAACTACAAAGTCATCGCTTCTTGGCTTATTGAAATTGGGGCTTTGGAGGTAAGAAGTACGGTGGAGGGCAAAAAAGTCAAGCGACCCACATCCCAGGGAAGCGCTCTGGGGATATCGGTAGAATTGCGAACAGGCGCCAGAGGAGAATATACGGTCGTCGTCTACAACAGAGAAGCCCAGCAGTTCCTCTTGGACAATATCGAATCCATCGTCGGCTCCGCAAACACCACAGGGAAAAAGTAGAACTTGCGGCCCGCGAAGCGCCGTAAAGTGCGGGGAAAAGGTCGCCCCGGCGGAACCACCCCGTTTCGGGCCCGCACCCTGGGGCATGGGCAGTGAATAAACTTTCAAATTACCGGCAGCCGCAACAGACCAAAGCGGCGGGATCAGTCCCGCCGCTCGTTTTCGTTTTCGTACCGCTCCCGAAACCTAGCGGAGAAGGCAGGCGCCTCGCCGGCGGCGTAGAGATGGGAGATGTCCCCAAAGGCGCTCATGCGGAAATAGGCCAGCCCCTTCCGCCGTTCCTCCGTCACCAGGGTGGTCACCGACGAGGGAGCGGCGCAGAGCCCATGCCACAGCGGCATGGGGGAGATGTTCAGAAGATGGCTCAGCAGCACGCACTCCACACCAAAGTGGCAGAAAAAGGCCAGGGTGTCTCCGTTTCCCGCCTCCGTCCGGTACAGCCGTCCCGCCCGGACATAGCCGTTTTCCGCCAGCACCTGGTCCAGGCCATCGCAGACCCAGTCGTAGGCCTGCTTCACTCCGCCCGCCTCCATAGCTGGGTGACGGTACCACCGGTCCGGCAGGAGGAAGTCCGGCTCCGCCGTCCAGTCCCCAGGGAGCCAGTCCCAGGGCACCATGTCCCGGTCTGGGGCGTCGGGGCGGCGGATGGGGGCCTCAAATTCCCGGAGCCAGGGCTTCATTTCCGCTTCCCGATTCAGTTTTTCCAGGGTGGGCGCGGCGGTATCCCGGGCCCGGCCCAGCGGCGACGAATAAATTTTCCGAATTTCCAGAGCGGAAAGCCGGGACGCCAGGAGCCGGGCCTCCCGGAAGCCCTTGGGTGTGAGAGAATCCCGGGCATAGTCCGGGTCGGCATGGCGGATCAGCAGCAGCTTCATAGGGGCCTCCCAATTTTTTGTCCATTATATCAGACCCTTTGGAACTTTGCAAGGGATGGGCAAAAAAGAGAGCGCGGAACGATTCCATCGCCACTTTTCTTCTAGGGGAAATGAAAAAATACTTGTATATTTTCCAAAAATGTGATACGATATCTTTTAGACGGCGCAGTATCCTAGTCGAAGCGGCCGGTTCCCAAGAAGGGCCTAAAAATCCTTTGAAGGGCATATCGATGAAGTCCCTGGTGTTTGCTTTTTGCGCCCAGCTTAGGGTGGATGCTGGGGGTTAAGGATTCCGGGCGCACCCCAATGGCATGGGGTATCCGACCCGGTTTCCGTGGAGACCTTTTCTTGTGCGACGGCGGAAGAGCCCCTGCTGGACCCGTCCGCGTACGAACTAGGTATGAACCTGCAAGGCGGTGCACAGAATCGTGTGCTGCGTGCAGAGTAGCCTGCCTTGCGTGGGTATGCGGGGAAAGGGGACAGGCGGAACGTTTCATGGCCATGGAATTTCCGCTATTGCTCCTGGAAACCATGCCTGCAAAAGAGGCTAAGAATCGGATCGCTTCGCAGTGGAAAACACCTAGGCTGTCCTAACCGGGCGGGCAGGGGATTGCAGTACGGACTCAGTGGCAATCGGGTAGTCAGAACCGGCAACGCCTGAACGGACGGATCAAACGGAAACGGCCCGCACGGCAACGGCGGGTACTGTCCGGGGAAAACCAACCCGACCTAAGCCGTAAGATTTATCCTGCCTGCCGCCGTCTTACTTAAAAATAAGGAGCGTTTCTTCCAAGTGGCTAAATCCGACCCCGACGCGGGGAAAAAAGAGCGAAATAAGACGATTCGCTGGGTCGTCACCATTTTCCTGGTCACGCTTCTTGTCTCCGCGGTGATCTCCCTGATCTCCGAGGAGCTTTTGGACGGAAGCGGCATTTTCGCCGCCTTCCTGATCCTGTTCGCCATCGTCTTTGTGGGCATTGTCTTTGATATCGTGGGCGTGGCCGTCACCTCCGCCGATGAGCGGCCCTTCCACTCCATGGCCGCCAGGAAGGTCCCCGGGGCCCAGGAGGCCATCCGGCTTCTGCGCAACGCCGAGCGAGTCAGCTCCATCTGCAACGACGTGGTGGGGGATATCTGCGGTGTGGTGTCCGGCGCGGCTTCGGCGGTAATCGCGTCTCAACTGATCCAAAATTTTTCCTTCAGCTGGCCCCGGGCGGCAGGCCTTTTCATGTCCGCCCTGGTGGCGGGTGTGACGGTGGGGGGCAAGGCCGTGGGCAAGACCCTTGCCATCGGCTCGGCTACCCAGATCGTCCACATGGTGGGGCGGCTGATCCACTGGTTCCGCACCCTGCCGGACTTGTTCCGGAGGGCAAAAAAGAAAAGTTAGGAAGATTATGCCGTGAGCATATTGGAAAATATTCAGGGCCATCAGGACCTGCTGTGCCTGAACGATCAGGAGAGGCTCATTCTGTGCCGGGAGATCCGGGAATTTTTGGTCAGGAACGTCTCTCAAACTGGGGGCCATCTGGCCTCCAATTTAGGCGTGGTGGAGTTGACGGTGGCTTTGGAGACGGTATTTGATACCGCCGTTGACCGCCTGGTATTTGACGTGGGTCATCAGTCTTATGTTCATAAGCTGCTGACCGGCCGCCAGGCGGATTTTAAGCGCCTGCGCCGGTTCGGCGGCATGGCGGGCTTTCCAAAGCCGGAGGAGAGCGATACCGACGCCTTTGTGGCGGGCCACGCCTCCAGCGCGGTGTCCGTGGCCCTGGGAATGGCCCGGGCAAGGACGCTGATGGGGGAGAGCTACCATGTGGCCGCCGTTCTGGGGGACGGGGCCGCCACCGGGGGCCTGGCCTTCGAGGGCCTCAGCGATACCGCCGTCAGCGGAGAGCCCATGGTCATCATCCTCAACGACAATGAGATGTCCATCGACAAAAATGTGGGGGGCCTTGCCAAGCACCTGGCCCATCTGCGCACCGACCAGCGGTATCTGGACATCAAGCAGTGGTACAAGCGGGCGCTGCTTAAAATTCCCGGCGGCGCCGCGTTGTATCGGTTTTCTCACAACCTAAAAAGCTGGCTCAAGCGCTCCCTGATCCCCTCCACCATCTTTGACGAGATGGGCCTGACCTATTTGGGCCCGGTGGACGGCCACGATCTGCCCGCGCTTATCGCTTTGCTGCAATACGCGAAGAACGCGGAAAAGCCGGTGGTAGTCCATGTGTTGACCCAGAAGGGCCGGGGCTACGCCCCCGCGGAGCAGGACCCTGCCAAATTCCACGGCGTAGGGCCCTTTGATCCCGTCACCGGCGAGGTGCCGGAAAAGACCGGCGAGACCTATTCTCAGCGGTTCGGGGACGTTCTGTGCCGTCTGGCGGAGGAAGACAAACGGGTCTGCGCTATTACCGCCGCCATGCCTGGCGGGACCGGACTGCTGCCCTTCAAGGAGCAGTTTCCAAACCGCCTGTTCGATGTGGGCATTGCCGAGGGCCACGCCGTTACCATGGCCGGGGGCCTTGCCAAGCAGGGCATGATCCCCGTGGCGGCCATCTATTCCACCTTCCTGCAGCGGTCCTATGATATGATCCTTCAGGACGTGGCAATGCTGGGGCTCCATGTGGTGCTGGCGGTGGACCGGGCCGGGCTGGTGGGCGAGGACGGGGCCACCCATCAAGGCACCTTCGACGTGGGATTTCTCCGTCAGGCCCCGGGATTGACGCTGTTGGCCCCCGGAAGCCTGCTGGAATTGGAGCAAATGCTGACCTGGGCGATCAAGGAGCAGTCCGGCCCCGTGGCGATCCGCTATCCCCGAGGCGGGGAAGGGTCCTACCGGGATTCCGCCTGGGGCGAGGGGCGGGTCTGCCGCCACAGGACCGGCGGGGACGCCGCGATTTTGACCTATGGATGCCGGATGCTGGACAACGCCCTGGCGGCGGCGGACCGCCTGGCCGGGGAGGGGATTCAGTTAACGGTGCTGCGGCTGCTGGAGCTGTCACCGCTACCGTCGGAGGAGGTTCTTGCCCTGCTGCCCGACGGGCCCCTGATCATCGCGGAGGAGGCCTGCACAGGCTCCGGGATCAAGGAGGCCCTTGCCTGGGAGCTGGAGCGCCTGGGATTCGGCCGGACCGTTTTGGGCCTGGATCTGGGGCGCCGGTTTATCCCCCACGGGGATCTCAAGTCCCTCTACGGGATGTGTGGCTTGGATGGAGAATCCCTTGCCGCCGCCGTGAGAAAGGCGGTGGGCCGTGAAGATTAAAAAGCGACTGGATGTGCTGCTAACGGAGCGGGGCTTGGCGGAAAACCGCACCAGAGCCCAGGCCGTCATCATGAGCGGCCAGGTCTACGTCAACGGCCAGAAAGCGGACAAGCCCGGCGTGGCCTATGAGGAGACGGTCGCCCTGGAGGTCCGGGGGGAGACCTGTCCCTATGTCAGCCGGGGCGGCTATAAGCTGGAAAAAGCCTTGGATACCTTCGGCATTGACCCAAAGGGCTATGTGTGCAGTGATTCCGGCGCCTCCACCGGAGGCTTTACCGACTGCCTATTGCAGCGGGGCGCCAAGAAGGTGTTCGCCATCGACGTGGGCTATGGGCAGCTGGACTACCGGCTCCGCGCGGACCCCCGGGTGGTGGTGATGGAGCGCACCAATATCCGCTACGTCACCCCGGAGCAAATCGGGGAGCAACTGGATCTGTCGGTGGTGGACGTGAGCTTTATCTCCTTGAAGCTGGTTCTTCCGGTCATTGACAGGCTTTTAAAGGAAACCGGCCAGGTGGTCTGCCTGATCAAGCCCCAGTTTGAAGCGGGGCGGGAAAAGGTGGGCAAAAAAGGCGTGGTTCGGGAAAAGGACACCCACTTGGAGGTGCTGCGGGACTTTTTGACCATGGCACAGGCCCTTGGGTTTACGGTGCTGGGGCTGACCTATTCCCCGGTCAAGGGGCCGGAGGGAAATATCGAGTTTTTGGCGCACCTAAGCAAGCTGCCGGGGGAGAGGAACTGCCCGGAGCCTGCCCAGGTGGTGGAGGATGCCCACGAGGCGTTGAAGGGGTGAAATTGTTGAAAAAGGTGGTCATGACCCCCAATCCCTACCGGGACAAGAGCTTTTCCACCGTCCGCTCGGCCATGGAGATTCTGCGCTCCGCCGGGGTGGAGGTGAAGCTCTGCCTGCCCTTCGAGGTGGACCGGAGCTACAGCATGCCCAAGGATCTGCGCTTTTCCCGGCTGGACCGGGAGCTGCCGGAGGCGGACGCGGTGATCTGCTTCGGCGGGGACGGAACGATCCTGCACATGGCAAAGGCGGCGACCCGCTGCGGAAAGCCGGTGCTGGGCGTGAACATCGGAACCATGGGCTTCATGGCGGAGCTGGAGAGTACCGAGCTGGATCAGCTGCCCCGGCTCACCACCGGGGACTTTACGCTGGACAGCCGGATGATGCTGGACGTCTCCGTCCAGCGGGGCCGGGACATTCTCTTTCACGATATCTGCCTCAACGACGCGGTGGTGACCAAGGGCGCGGTGGCCCGGATCATCCAGCTGGCGGTGAAGTGCGACGGGGTGGAGTGCCTGGAATATGGCGGGGACGGGCTGATTATTGCCACCCCCACCGGCTCCACGGCCTATAGCCTCTCCGCCGGGGGCCCCATTGTGGAGCCGGAGGCCGCCAACATTCTGATCACCCCCATCTGCGCCCACGACGTGGGCAGCCGCTGCGTTGTGGCCTCGGATCAGCGGGTGGTGACGGTGAGCCTGGGGAAGAACGCCCGCCGGAACGCCTTTTTATCCGTGGACGGGGGCAAGGCCCTGCGCTTGGAGGCGGGAGACGTGGCCACGGTGCGCAAGTCGCGGCTGGTGACCAAACTAATCCGTCTGAAAAGCCGGAGCTTTTACGATGTGCTGAATATGAAATTTAAATAATCCAACAGATATAGGGAGGAACAACATGAAGAACCAACGTCAGGCCAAGATTCTGGAATTGATTACCACCCGCCAGGTGGAAACCCAGGAGCAGCTCCTCGCCCTTTTGGAGGCGGAGGGAATCCATACCACCCAGGCCACCATTTCCCGGGATGTGAAGGAGCTGCGCATCGTCAAGGAGCTGACCGGCCTGGGCACCTACCGTTATACTACGGCGGACAACGCTGTGTCCGGCAATTTTTCCACCCGGCTCCACACCATTTTCCGGGAGAGCGTTACATCTCTGGACTATGCCCAGAATATCATCGTTATCCGCACCCTGCCGGGCCTGGCCTCCGCCGCCGGTTCCGCTCTGGACGCCATGAGCCTCAGCGCCGTGGTGGGCACCCTGGCCGGGGACGACACGTTGATCGTCATCATGCGGGACAGCAATACCGCCGCCTCCTTCTGCGGCGAGATCAAGAACCTGCTGAACTGATGGGAAAGGAGCGCCGGGATGCTGAGTCTTCTGCATATTGAAAATATCGCGGTGGTGGAGCGGGCGGAGATCGCCTTTCACCCCGGTTTCAACGTGCTGACCGGCGAGACCGGCGCGGGCAAATCCATCGTGATCGACGCCATTTCCGCCATTCTGGGCCGCCGGGCCTACCGGGACATGATCCGCACCGGGGAGAGCCGGGCCAGCGTCCGGGCGATTTTCACCCAGGTGCCGGAGCTTCCTTGGTTTCAGGAAAACGGGGTGCCCTATGACCCGGAGACGGTGATCCAGCGGGAGATCTATCTGGACGGGCGGAACGTGTGCCGGGTCAACGGCAGTCTGGTGACGGTGTCCATCCTCCACTCTCTGGGAATCCGGCTGATCAACATCCATGGGCAGCACGACGCCGCCACCCTCTTTGACGAGGAAAACCATCTGCAATATCTGGACGCCTACGCTGAAAACCAGGCGCTGCGCCAGGACTATGGGGAAAAATACGCCGCCCTGGCCGCTCTGCGGAAGAAGATCGACAGCCTTACTATGGACGAGGGGGAGAAGCTCCGGCGGATGGAGTCCCTGCAATACCAGATCCAGGAGATCACCCGGGCCAACCTGACCGCGGGGGAGGACGAGGCCCTGGAGGAACGGCGCAAGATTTTGCAAAACGCGGAAAAACTGAGCAGCGGGATGGACGCCGCCGTGGAGTGCCTCTACGGCGGGGAGGATACCGACGGCGCAGCCGGATTGCTTTCGGAGGCGGAGCGGGAGCTGAGCCGCCTGGCCCGGTTCGGGGAGCCCTTCGCCACCCTGCACCGGCAGGTGGCGGACCTCAAATATCAGGTGCAGGACGCCGCCGAGGAGGCCCGCGCCGCTCGGGACAATCTGAGCTACTCCGCCGAAGAGCTGGAGAATATCGAGAGCCGCCTGGATGTGATCCACCGCCTTCGCAGAAAGTACGGCTCCTCCTGCCAGGAGATTTTGGACTACTGCCAGAAGGCCCAGGAGCAGCTGGACCGAATTCAGTTCGCCGACGACGAGCTGCTGCGGCTGAAAACCAAGCTGGCCCAGGCGGAAAAGGAGGCCATGGAATCAGCCTCCAATTTGTCCCAAAACCGGAAGGAAGCGGGCCGGCGGCTGTCCCAGGCCATTTTGGAGGAGCTGCGGCAGCTGGACATGCCCAGAGTGCAGTTTGCCTGTCCATTCACCCAGACCCCCCTGGGACCCAACGGCATGGATGCCGCCGCCTTTTATCTCTCCGCCAACGCCGGGGAGGCGCTGAAGCCCCTGAGCCGGGTGGCCTCCGGCGGCGAGCTGGCCCGGATTATGCTGGCCATGAAAAACGTCCTGGCCCGGCAGGATCAGGTGGCGACCCTGATTTTCGATGAAGTGGATACCGGCGTTTCCGGCCGGGCGGCCCAGAAGGTGGCGGAGAAGCTCCGCAACCTGGCCCGGGATAAGCAGGTGCTCTGCGTCACCCATTTGCCCCAGCTGGCGGCCCTGGGGGATACCCATCTGCTGATCTCCAAGTCCGAGCGGGAGGGTCGAACCTATACCACCGTTACCCCCCTGGACCGGGATGGCCGGATTCGGGAGCTTGCCCGGATCATCGGCGGGGCCAGCATCACCCCCATCACCCTGCAAAGCGCGGCGGAAATGCTGGACCACCCTTGACAAAACAGGTTTTTTCTGCTAGGATACTACCAACGCAATGAAGGGATGCTTAGTCGCCCCAAACCCCTCCAGAGAGCTGCCGGATGGTGCAAGGCAGCGGGGCAGGCGATGAAATTACCTCCCGGAGCGGCCCGCCTGAAAAAGTAGGGCGGGACGGGTCGGCCCGATAGCGCCGGGGCGCGTTTCGCGCCGTGAGGGCATGGCCGGGAGGCCCTGCCGAATCAGAGGTGGTACCGCGTAAATTACGCCCTCTGTCCTGCTGGACAGGGGGATTTTCATTTGGGAGGGAAAAATATGGTAAACATCACTTATTTGGGCCATGCCTGCTTCCTACTGGAGGAGAATGGCTACCGGACGGTGCTGGATCCCTATGCAAACGGCGCCGTGCCGGGGCTTTTGGACCTGGATCTGGCGGCGGAGGCGGTGTATTGCAGCCACGGTCATGGGGACCACAACGCCGCGGACCGGGTGAAGCTGACCCGGACAGCTCTCCGGCCCCCTTACACCCTGACCGAGCTTCCCGTGCCCCACGACGACGCCGGCGGCGCCAAGCGTGGGATGTGTACCGCCCGGGTTTTTGACTTCGGCGGTCTCCGGGTGGCCCACCTGGGGGACATTGGCCGGACTCTGACCCTGGAGGAGGCGGAAATTCTGGCGGGTGTGGACTGCCTGCTCCTGCCGGTGGGCGGCTTTTTCACCGTGGATGCCGACCATGCCGCCCAGATCGTCCGGCAGACGGGGGCGAAGGTCGTGATCCCCATGCACTACCGGACGAAAACCACCGGCTATCCCGTCATCGGCAAGCTGGACCGATTCACCCGGCAGTTTGAAACTGTCAGCTATGAGTGCGACGCCCTGGCCCTGACGCCGGATACCCCGGCGGGGATCCATGTACTCAAACAAAAAATGGCAAAAGGAGAAGAATGATGAAGCTTTACGACGAGCTGGTGGCCCGGGGGCTGATCGCCCAGGTCACCGATGAAAACGAGATCCGCACCATGATCGACGAGGGCAAGGCCACCTTCTACATCGGCTTTGACTGTACGGCGGACAGCCTGACCGCCGGGCACTTCATGGCCCTGACTCTGATGAAGCGGCTGCAAATGGCGGGGAACAAGCCCATCGCCCTGATCGGCGGGGGCACCACCATGATCGGCGACCCCTCCGGCCGAACGGATATGCGGAAAATACTGACCAAGGAGGATATCGACCACAACGCCGCCTGCTTCAAGCGGCAGATGGAGCGATTCATTGAATTCGGCCCGGGCAAGGCCCAGATGGTGAACAACGCGGACTGGCTGCTGAATCTAAATTATGTAAACCTTCTCCGGGAGGTGGGGGCCTGCTTCTCCGTGAACAATATGCTCCGGGCGGAGTGCTACAAGCAGCGGATGGAGCGGGGACTGTCCTTCCTGGAGTTCAACTACATGATCATGCAGTCTTACGATTTTTACTACCTGTTCCAGCACTACGGCTGCAATATGCAGTTCGGCGGCAACGACCAGTGGAGCAATATGCTGGGCGGCACCGAGCTGATCCGCCGGAAGCTGGGCAAGGACGCCCACGCCATGACCATCACCCTGCTCACCGACTCCCAGGGCAATAAGATGGGTAAGACCGCCGGAAACGCCGTCTGGCTGGATCCCAACAAGACCAGCCCCTTCGATTTCTACCAGTACTGGCGGAACGTGGGAGACGCGGATGTGATGAAGTGCGTGCGGATGCTGACCTTCCTGCCCATGGAGCAGATCGCGGAGATGGACGCCTGGCAGGACGCCAAGCTCAACGAGGCCAAGGAAATCCTGGCCTTTGAGCTGACCAAGCTGGTCCACGGTCCGGAGGAGGCGGAAAAGGCTCAGGCCGCCGCCCGGGCCCTGTTTGCCGGTTCCGGGACCTCCGGGGAGATGCCCACCACCAAGATCCAGCCGGATGCGCTGAAGGACGGAAAAATCGGCATTCTGACCTTGATGGTTTCCTGCGGCCTGGCCGCCTCCAACGGCGAGGCCCGCCGCCTGGTGCAGCAGGGAGGCGTGTTCCTGAACGGGGACAAGGTCCCCGGAGCGGACGCCGCCGTTACCGAGGCCCAGCTCCGGGCCGGGGCGGTCCTGCGCAAGGGCAAGAAGGTCTTCCACAAGGCGATCCTGGATTAAATCCAAAAAACGCGGCTTCCACGCTCGGAAGCCGCATTTTTTTCTGGACTTTTGGCAAAAAACCTGTATAATAGAGATATCTAACAAAAAGGAACAGGAAAATGGAGGAGAAATTTATGAAACTTGACACAAAACGTACCGTTTTGGTGGGCTTTGCCTTCCTGGCCATCTCCGCCTTCTGGCAGATGTACGACAATCTGATCCCGCTGATGCTCTCCAACACCTTCGAGATCAGTAAAACGTACTCCGGCTTCATCATGTCCCTGGACAACATCCTGGCCCTGTTCCTGCTGCCCCTGTTCGGCGGCCTGTCGGACAAGTGCCGCAGCGCTTTGGGCCGGCGGAGGCCCTTCATCCTCTTTGGCACTTTAGTTTCCGTGGCGTTGATGATCCTGCTGCCCCTGCTGGACAACAGCTACGCCGCCTCTCCCGCCCTCTGGAAGCTGGTGGGCTTTATCGCGGTGCTGGGACTGCTGCTCATCGCCATGGGCACCTACCGGAGCCCCGCCGTGGCCCTGATGCCCGACGTGACCCCCAAGCCCCTGCGGAGCAAGGCCAACGCCGTCATCAATCTCATGGGCGCCGTGGGCGGCGTCATCTATCTGCTGGTCTCCTCGGTCCTCTACCGGCAAAAGCCCGGGACGGGGGTCCATGTGGATTATCTGCCTCTGTTTTCCATCGTGGGCGGTATCATGCTGGGGGCCCTGGCCGTGATCATGTTCCTGGTGGACGAGCCCAAACTGGCAGCCCGGCAGAAGGAATATGAGCAGGCCCACCCGGAGGACAATTTGGCCGAACAGACCGAGAACGGCGAGGCCCTGCCCAAGGATGTGAAGTGGAGCCTGGGCTTCCTGCTGGCGTCCATTTCCCTGTGGTTCATCGGCTACAACGGCGTCACCACCTGGTTCTCCACCTATGCCACCAATGTCTGGAACATGCCCCTGGGCAGCGCCAATACCTGCCTGACCGTGGCCACCGCGGGCGCCATCGTCAGCTACATCCCCGTGGGCAACATCGCCAGCAAGGTGGGCCGCCGGAAGACCATCCGCTTTGGCGCCTTGCTCCTGGCCGCCTGCTTCTTCGCGGCCTTCCTGTACACCGTCTTTGCCAAGGAGTTCAGCCCTCTGCTATATGTGCTGTTCATTCTGGTGGGCATGGCCTGGGCGGCCATCAACGTCAACAGCCTGCCCATGGTGGTGGAGATGTGCAAGGGCAGCGAAGTGGGCAAATTCACAGGCCTGTACTACACCTTCTCCATGGCGGCCCAGATCGTCACCCCCATCGTGGCCGGCTTCCTGCTGGAAAACGTGAGCTACCACACCCTGTTCCCCTATGCCGCGCTGGCGGTGCTGGGCTCCTTCATCACCATGGGCTTTGTCCGCCACGGGGACAACAAGGTGGAGGCCAAGAAGGGCCTGGAAGCCTTTGACGTGGGGGACTGAGCCATGATCTGGGTTCTGATAATTGCGCTGGTCCTGGCAGCCGGGTTCCCGCTGGCCCTCCGGGGCCGGAAGGGGCACCCGGGCTGGAAGGACCTGCTGGGCTGGAACTATGCCCACCGGGGCCTCCACGACGAGGCCCTGCCGGAAAACAGCATGGCGGCCTTCCGGGCCGCCCTGGAGCAGGGCTACGGCATCGAGCTGGACCTGCATCTGATCAAGGACGGCTCCCTGGCGGTGCTTCACGACCACACCCTGAAGCGGATGACCGGCCGGGAGGGGAAAATCGAGGATCTGACCGCTCCCGAGCTGAAAACCTGCTTCCTCCAGGGCACCCAGGAGACCATCCCCCTCTTTGAGGACGTGCTGGCGCTGTTCGACGGGAAGGCCCCCATGATCATCGAGCTGAAATCCGACGGGACCAACGTCAGCGCCCTGTGCGAAGCGGCCATGGCCGCCCTGAAGGACTACCACGGCCCCTACTGTATTGAGTCCTTTGACAGCCGGTGCCTGATGTGGCTGAAAAAGCACGCCCCCCAGGTGATCCGGGGGCAGCTGGCGGAGGACTATCTCCATGAGAAAACGATCCTGCCCTGGCCCCTGGCCTTCGCCGTGACCTACAATCTGGAAAACTTCCTGACCGTGCCGGACTTCCTGGCGTACCGGTTCAACAACCGGACGCTGCTGCCCAACCGGATCTGCCGGAAGCTGTGGGGCGTCCAGGGAGTCACCTGGACCCTGCGGAGCAAGGCGGATTTTAATACCGCCGTGGCGGAGGGCTGGGTCCCCATTTTCGAGGGCTTCCGGCCATAGTCCCAAAACCAAAAACGAACAGAACCGCTCCGAAGTCCGCGCTTCGGAGCGGTTCTGTTCGATCTAAAGTTAGCGGTTGTGGCCGAATTGGATTTTGGGGTCGGAGAATTCCTTCACCCGCTGCTCGAAGGCGGCCCGGGCCGCCTGGGGGTAGGGGAGTTGGGCCTCCACTCCGGACAGACCCAGAAAGTAGACGCAGAAGTCCGGGTTCAGCACCAGCAGGGGGCCCAGCAGCTGGGCGCAGATCAGATTTTTCTTCCGCAGACCCTCCAGCTTGCTCTCGGGATTCAATCCCACGCCCCGGACGCATTTGAGAAAATAGGAATCGGAATTATCCCCGTAGAGGAAGCTGAATTGGCTCTTGAAGCCCACCACGGTCCTGCCGTCCAGGTTCCCCAGGACCTTGCCATTGAACCGGCGGAACAGGTCGGTTTTCACCGTCACGTCGAAGATCCCCAGGCCCTGGACCTTGACGCCCTCGGTGATAAAGTCGATCTCCCGGGCGAACAGCTCGGAGGCGTTGCCCGTGGCCAGGATGGGCACGCCCGCGTCGATCAGCTCCTCCAAGCGGGCCTTGAGAGGCCGCAGCTTTTCCAGGACCCGGCGCTGGGTGTCCTCGGTCATGGCGCCGATATAGAGCAGGTCCACCGGATGTGTGGCAAAATAGGGCTCCTCCGTAAAGGGCGTATAGTGAAAGTCCCCCTGGGGGCAGGCCATGGCCAAATATTTTCCGTTATAGACGTCCCCGTAGAGGCCGCAGATTTCAGGAAAGAGAATTTCAGCGGTCATTTCCCGGCCTCCTTTTCCAGCAGGGTCTTTTTCACGCTCAGAGCCTCTTTGTCCAAGTACACATCGTACAGAATATAGATATCCCGGCATTTTTCGGTGTCCACCAGATGCCCGCCGCCCTGGAAGGAGGGCCACAGGGCGATCTTTTCCTGATGCACCCCGGCGATCAGCGCCCGCAGCTGCTGATCCAGGCACCGGGGCCCGGAAAAGACCAGCTGAGAGATGGAGGGATGGGCCAGAGGGCTGTAATCGCAGTCATAAATCCAGCAGGGATTCTCCGAGCTGCCCTGGCTGTCCCCCTTGTCGTCGATGAGGAAGAATACTGCCTTGTTTTCTCCCGGCTGATCCGCCACATATTGGAAGCTCCGGGCGCAGGCGTCGGGGTTCTGCCCCTTGGCGGACTGCATGGTAATCTTCAGCCCGCCGGATTCCACATGGTCATAGCGGCTCTTCACGATCTCCACGGTGTCCAGCCCAGCGGCGATTTTCTCCGGGGACAGACCAAGCCGGGACAGCACCGCCACCACGCAGCACTGGTTATAAATGTTCACAATATTGTCGTTGAGGAGCTTATAGGTCTGGGGTTGCCCGTCCTGGGCAATGGTGACCGTTCCCGCCTCCCGGCAGATTCCCGTCACCAGAAAATCCGGGGCAGGGGAGGCGTTGCCGCAGCTGGGGCAACGCATCCGGCCGATGTGGTCATAGCGCAGGTATTCCGCCTCCAGCTTTCCGCCGCAGCGGGGGCAGTACACCAAATCCAGCCCTTCCTGATCGGGCGCCCCTTCGGGGGCCTCCGCCTGAATGCCGAAATAGGTCCGGTCCGCGCACTGGGGCGCCAGCTCGGCACAGATCAGATCGTCCCCATTGAGGATCAGCTTAACGTCCCCAGCCATGGCAATGGCCTCGTTCAGGAGCCGCACGGTGATGTCGA
>CANRHF010000029.1 GCA_947630345.1 uncultured Oscillospiraceae bacterium
GGCCCCAGTCACATCCACCACGCCGCCGTCCGCGCAGTCCTCGTCCACCCAGGCGGCCTGGTTGTCATAGACCCAGCATCCCCCGGCAATGAGGCCCCGCTCCTCGCCCCGGCGCAGCCGCACTTCTCCGATCGACATGGCATTCCTCCTATTCAAGCAACTCCGGGTCCAGCGTGACCGCCTCCCGGCGCAGCCGGTCCCAGGTAAATTCTCCTATCAGCTCTCGGGCGGACACCGGCTCCCGCCGGTGGATGAGCCCGGCGGCATAGGCCAGGGTCCCCAGCAGGGCTTCCGCCGGCATCCGCCGCCGCAAAGCCCCCAGATCCAGATCCCTGTCCCGCTTGCTCAGGCGGCGGCCGTCCGGGGCCAGAAGCATGGGCACATGGCCGTACCGGGGCTGGGGAAAACCAAACAGCTCCCGCAAATACATCTGCCTGGGCGTGGAGGACAGCAAGTCCGCCCCTCGAACCACCTCGGTGACGCCGGTTTCCCCATCGTCCACCGTCACCGCCAACTGGTACACATAGACCCCATCGGCCCGGCGAACCACGAAGTCCCCGCAGTCCGTGGCCAAGTTCTGCCGGTATTCCCCCTGGGCCAGGTCCGTGAACCAGAAGATCCGGTCCGGTACCCGCACCCGCCAGGCGGGGGCCCGGCGGTACGACGCCCGCTGTTCCACCGTCAAATTCCGGCAGGTGCCGGGATAGACGTAGGTGCCGTCCGACAAATGGGGGGCGTTGGGACTGTGGAGCAGGCTCCGGGTACAGTAACAGGGGTAGAGCAGCCCTTGGGCCGAAAGGGCGTCAAAATACCGGTCGTAGACCGGGCCCCGGAGGCTTTGTGGCTCCGTCTCGCTGTCCCAGGTCAGGCCCAGCCAGCGCAGGTCCTCCCGGATGGCCTGGGCATATACATCGCTGGTACGCAGGGTGTCCAGATCCTCCATCCGCAGTACAAAGCCGCCCCCCTGGGACCGCGCGGAAAGCCAGGCGACCAGGGCGGCGAACACGTTTCCCAAATGCATCCGCCCGGAGGGCGTGGGGGCGAAGCGTCCCAGAACCGTCACGGCTGGCCCCCCGTGAAGATCCACCAGGCCAGCAGGCAAATGATGAAAGCCAGCAGGATCACCGCCGCGATCAGAAGGGGACTGGTGGGCTCGGACTGGGGCGCGGAGCCGTAATCCTCCTCGTCGTCCTCGTCGTCGTAGTCCTCATCGTCTTCGCCGTAGTCTTCCGGCCCCTCCTGGGCCAAGAGGGCGTCCAGGTCCAAGGAATCGTCCCACTCCGGCTCCGGCTGAGGCTCGTCGTCCTCAAAGTCATAAAAGCTCTTTCCCGCTTTTTCCTCTTCCTCCAGCAGCGCCCGGTTCAGCCGGTCAAGCTCCTGATCCCGATCCCGAAACATAAGCGCCCTCCCTCTTTTTTGACCATTATACCAGACAAGGCCCGAAAGGTCAATTCCCAAGTGATATTTCCGCCGAGGGGTTCATAGAGTGTCACCACAAAGGCATTGGAGGGATCGGTATGAAACGGGCCGTATGGATGTTGATGATCTGCGTGCTTTTGGCGGGGCTGCTGCCCGCCAGAGCCTACGCGGTGGATTTGAATGTGGCGGGGAAAAGCGCCGTTCTCATGGACATCGCCACCGGGACGGTACTCTATGAGTCCAATTCCCATGAGTCCCTGGCCCCCGCCAGCGTGACCAAGGTGATGACCATGCTGCTGATCATGGAGGCCATCGACTCCGGCAAGATCGGTTGGGATGATCCCGTCATCGCCTCCGAGGCCGCCGCCGCCAAGGGAGGCAGTCAGATCTACCTCAAGGTGGGCGAGAGCATGAAGGTCTCGGATATGCTCAAGTCCATCGCCGTCTCCTCCGCCAACGACTGCGCCTGCGCCATGGCGGAGCATATCGCCGGCAGCGAGTCCGCCTTTGTGGAAATGATGAACGCCCGGGCCAAGGAACTGGGCATGGCGGACACCCATTTCGTCAACTGCACCGGCCTGGACGACGACGATTCGGCAAAGGAGCATCGCACCTCGGCCTACGATATCGCGCTGATGAGCCGGGAGCTGCTGAAAAATCACCCGAGCATCACCAAATTTACCACCATCTGGATGGATACCGTGCGCTCCGGGACCTTCGGCCTGGCCAACACCAACAAGCTCATCCGGTTTTACTCCGGGGCAACGGGCTTAAAAACCGGCTTCACCTCCGGGGCAGGGTACTGCCTGTCCGCCTCGGCGGAGCGGGAAGGGCTGGGACTGATCGCCGTGGTGATGGGCTGTAAAACCAGCCAGAAGCGGTTCGCCGCCTGCAAGTCCATGCTGGACTACGGCTTTGCCAACTACGCCCTGATATCCCCGGCGCTGGAGGAGGCCGACCCGGTGCCGGTAAAGCTGGGGGCCGAAGGATCGGTGAAGGTCCAGCTTGGTCAGGAGGCCGCCCTGCTGATCGACAAGGCCCAGCGCTCCAGCGTAAACACCCAAATCACGCTGGAGGAATCGGTCACGGCTCCGGTCAGCCAGGGCCAGCGGCTGGGCACCATGACGGTGCGCTCCGGGGAGCAGATCCTGGCCCAGGTGCCGCTGGTGGCGGAGAAGGCGGTGCCCCGCCTGACCTGGACAGAGCTATTCTGCCGGGTGCTGGGCCGGATATGCTGCGCCCGGCAGACTGGGGAGTAGACACAAAAAGCCATGTCCTTTTCTGGAAAAAGGGCATGGCTTTTTCGTATTTTTCAGGATTCTGTTGCCGGCTCCAAAGGAACGTCAGGGCTGCCAGGGCTTCTGCTCGTCCAGCTCCGGAGTGGTGGAGCGCCGCGGGGGCGGCGTCTGATCCGGCTGGGCCGGCGGGTTGGTCCAGGGTTGGTTCGGCTGCGCCGGAGGATAAGTCCAGGGTTGATTCGGCTGGGCCGGAGGGTTGGTCCAGGGCTGGTTCGGCTGTGTGGGCGGCGTCGGCGGCTGCGGACCGGGCTGCTGACCCAGATACTCCTGCCAGCTCATCTGCTGGGCATCCTGAGGCGGCTGCCACCCAGGCGCCGGGGCGGGGGCAGGGGCTGGCGCGGGAGGCGCGTTGCGCAGTCGGCGCAGAGGCCCCGCCGCGAACAGAGCGGAGAACAGCTGCCACAGCGCCCAGAAATGGAACACGCCGTCCAAAATTACACCGCTGGCATCCTCCAGCAGGAACACCGCCACCGCCACCAGGCCCAGGGTGTCCAACAAAAGCAGGATCGCCGCCAGCCCCATCCAAAAGCGGCTTTTTTTATAAAAGATGGCGCACAGGAGGTACACCGCCAGGATGACCCCGGCCATCACCAGCGCCGTATTGGTATAGGTCCCGATGATCTCCCCGGTGCCGTCTAAGGTGCCGTTGTCCATGATCCGGCCGAGCCAGGTCAAATAGTAGGGTACCGCGGCGGAAAAGAGAAGATAAAACGTGGAGTTGGCCAGCATGATCCCCAGATTGACGACGGTGAAAATCAGCACGGCGACCAGCGCGACAAAGCCGCCGTCCACCCGCTGCTCCAGCTTCCGAAGCTTTTCCTGTCCTTGCATTTGGATGCCTTCTTTCCTGGTTGATGTAACACTATCATAACACAGCTTTTCGCCTGTTTCAACAGTAATCTTTTCTTCCGGGCTTAACCCAGCCGGGGGCGGGAACGGCCAAACCAACGCCGGACAAACTCCGCCACCGCCGGAGCAAGCTCCTGAATCTGCCAGGAACTGGTGTTCACCGTCAAATGGTAGGCTCTCGCCTCCCCCCAGGGGGCGCCGGTGAGCAGCTCCCGGGTGTGATAGCGGGCTTTGTCAATGCTCCGGATCTTCCGCTCCAGCTCTCCGTCGGAAAGGTTCTCCCCCTCCGCCGCCCGCTCCTTGCAGCGGCGGAGCTTGGCCTCCATCCCGGCGCAGACGAACAGATTCAGGGGCTCATAATCTTCCAGCAGAATATCCGCATTCCGACCCACGATCACAAAGTCCCGGCCCAGGGTGGGCAGCATCTGGATCACCCGCTTCTGCTCCTGCAGGCTGGTTACCCGCACCACGTTCTGCCCCGTGGCGGAACGGCGGACCCCCAGCCCCGGCAAATTCCCCTGAGCCAGGGTCCGGGCCATGTAGTCCTGATCCAGGTCCTTATTGGCGGCCAGGGCGGAGATGATCTCCTTGTCATAAAAATCGACGTCCAGAATTTCCGCCAGGCGTCTGCCCAGCTCGTGCCCGCCGCTACCAAATTCCCGGCTGATGGTGATGATCCGCATAGATAGCCCTCCTTATATCGATTCCAGATAGGCCGCCCGGCCCAATTCGTACAGATTTTGTCCCAAACTGTCAATGACCACATAGAGGGGCATTTCCTCCACCTCCAATCGGCGGAGAGCCTCCGCCCCCAGGTCCTCATAAGCGATCAGGCGGCTGCGCTTGACGCACTTTGCCAGCAGCGCCCCGGCCCCGCCGATGGCGCCGAAGTAGACCCCGCCATAGCGGATCATGGCCTCCACCACCTCACGGGACCGGGCGCCCTTGCCGATCATGCCCCGCGCCCCCTGGGAGAGCAAGGTAGGGGCGTAGGCGTCCATCCGGCCGCTGGTGGTGGGCCCGGCGGCGCCGATCACCTTCCCCGGCGGCGCGGGGGTGGGGCCCACATAATAGATGGTGGCGTCCTGGGGGTCAAAGGGCAGCGCCTCCCCCCGGGCCAGGGCCTCGCAGAGCCGCTTATGCCCGGCGTCCCGGGAGGTATACACCGGCCCGGTAAGGTAGACCCGGTCCCCCGCCCGGAGAGAACGGGCCAGCTCCTCCGTCAGAGGCAGCGTGATGTGCCGCTCCATCAAAGCACCTCCCAGGCATGGCGGGTGACGTGGCAGCTGATGTTCACCGCGCAGGGCATCCCGGCAATGTGGGTGGGCAGCACCTCGATATTCAGGCCCAGGGCCGTGGTACGGCCGCCGAAGCCCTGGGGCCCGATGCCCAGGGCGTTCACCTTCTTCAAAAGCGCCGCCTCCATTTCCGCATAGTAGGGATCGGGATTTGGCTGGTCCAGGGGGCGGAGCAGGGCCATTTTGGCCAGGTACGCCGCCTTGTCAAAGGTGCCGCCCAGGCCCACGCCGATGACCATGGGCGGGCAGGGATTGGGCCCCGCCGCCTCCACCGTCTCCAGAATGAACTCCTCGATCCCCTGCCGCCCCGCCGAGGGCTTGAGCATCCGAATGGCGCTCATGTTCTCGCTGCCGAAGCCCTTGGGGCAGAGGGTGATCTTCACCCGCTCCCCGGGGACGATCCGGGTATAGAGCATGGCGGGGGTATTGTCCCCGGTGTTGCCCCGGCGGATGGGGTCCGCCACCACCGAGGCCCGGAGGTAGCCCCCCACATAGCCCCGGCGGACGCCCAGATTCACCGCTTCCTCCAGGTCGCCGCCGGTCAGGTGGACGTCCTGGCCGATCTCCAGAAAGACGCAGGCCATGCCGGTGTCCTGGCAGATGGGGCAGCCCTCTGCCTCCGCCGTCCGGTAGTTTTCCCGGATATCCGACAAAATCTCCCGGGCCAGGGGCCAGGGCTCCGCCACCGCGCAGCGGTCCAGCGCGGTACGGACATCCGCCGGCAACCGGGTATTGGCCCGGACGCACAGCCGCTCCAGGCAGGCGGTGATCTCCGCCATATCCAATTCTCGCATAGCCGCCCTCCTTTTTGCTACATTATAATCAAAAATATCCCAAGAGGCAAGAGGAATTTCGCCAATTTGGATAAAATATAAGCGCCGGGAAGCCCGGCGCTAGGGGGAAATTCGGATCCGCCGGACCAGATACCCCGCCAGCAGGCCGATGGCGATTCCCGCCAGGGTGCCGCTGAGGATCAGGTAGGGCAGGTAATAAAAGAACACGTTGGTTTCCAGCAGCAGGCAGGCCATGGCAATCTGACCCAGGTTGTGGAGAACGCCCCCCGCCACGCTGACAGACACCGGGGCAAAGAGGCCGGTTTTTTTCAGCGCCGCCATCCCCGCCAGGCTCAGGCAGGCCCCCGCCAAGCTGTACAGCAGGCTGGCGCCGTTGCCAAAGAGCAAGCCCAGCGTCACCGCCCGCACCAGGGACACCACCCCCGCTTCCCAGAAGCCCAGGGAATACAGGGCGAACACCACGGCGATATTGGCAAGGCCCAGCTTCACCCCCGGCACCGCCACAAAGACGGGAAACAGGCTCTCCACATAGGACAGCACCATGGCCAGGCTGGCGCAGAGGGCCAGGACCGTCACTTTTCGGCTTTTTTTCACCCTGGGCCCTCCTACATATATACGTCCACCCCGCCGTCCGGCCCGTAGACCGTGACGGTGAGCCGGTTGGGTAGGCACGTGATCACCTGGCCGGCTTTGGAGATCCATCCCTGGCGGACACACAGCCGGTCGGGGCAGTCCGCCTCCGTTATCCGGGCAGCGCCGTCCTGGATGACCAGATAATTGGTGCCGCCGTTTAACTCATAGGTCCCGTTCTGGGTCAGTGCGTAGCGGGCCACTTCCCGGCCGTCCACCCGCACCACCGCGTAGGCCCCGGGCCTGCCCAGAAGCCACGAGCTTAGAAACAGCGCCGCCGCCAGGAGCAGTAATCCCCCGATCAGCCACAGATCCCGCTTCCCCATCGCCGGACCCCCTTCCAAAACTGCCTCCATTATATCCCAAAACCGGGAAAAATGCAACCCGCTTCCCAAAAACCCAGGTCATGAAGATGATTTTTTACAATTGGAATATTTACACCGCCCGGGTTTTTTGCTATACTATTGGATAACGATTCTTACCAATGAGGTGCTGTTATGCTGGCTGCTTTGGTCCTGTTCGCCCTGACCTACATTCTCATGCTGGCCCTGCCGAAATTCCGGCCCTATATCGCCCTGGGCTCCGCCGCCATTTTCATCGTCACCGGAATGCTGCCCCTGGATCAGATCTGGGGAAGCATCGACTTCAACGTGCTGCTGATGATCGCCGGCACCATGGGCCTGGTGGCTCTGTTCATCGAGAGCCGGATGCCGGAGCTGCTGGCGGATCTGATCATGGAGCGGGTGCCCAACGTCCTCTGGGCGGCGGTGGCGCTTTCCTTGTTCGCGGGACTGATCTCCGCCTTCGTGGACAACGTGGCCACGGTGCTGATGATCGCCCCGGTGGCTCTGGAGATCTGCAAAAAGCTGAAGACCAACCCGGTGCCCTTCATCATCGCCATCGCCGTATCCTCCAATCTCCAGGGCGCCGCCACGCTGGTGGGCGACACCACCGCCATCATGCTGGGCTCCTACGCCCAAATGAGCTTCCTGGATTTCTTCTGGTATCAGGGGCGGCCCAGCATCTTCTTCGCCGTGGAGCTGGGGGCCCTAATCTCCGCCGCCATTTTAGGCTGGCTCTTCCGCAAGGAGCGGGACCCCATTCCCAGGGGTCAGCGCACCGAGGTGAAGGACTACGTCCCCACCGTGCTGCTGGGCGGCACCGTTGTGCTGCTGATCCTGGCCTCCTTCCTGCCGGAAAAGCCGGAGATCACCAACGGTCTGATCTGCTGCGGGCTGCTGGTCATCGGTCTGGTATACAACTGCATCCGGAAAAAGAGCGTTTCCGCCGTAGTCGAACCGCTGAAGCAGATCGATTTTGAAACCATTGGGCTGCTGGTGGGGCTGTTCCTGATGATCGGCGGCATCACCGCCAGAGGCGTCATTGATGCGGCGGCGGATCTGCTGGCCAAGGCCGGCGGGGGAAATGTGTTTTGGATCTACACCGTCATCGTCTGGGCCAGCGTGGCCATCTCCGCCTTTGTGGACAACATTCCATATGTGGCCACCATGCTGCCGGTGGTGCAGAGTCTGGCCCTGGGGCTGGGCATCGACCCCACGCCGCTGTACTTTGGCCTGCTGTCCGGCGCCACCCTGGGGGGCAACCTGACCCCCATCGGCGCCTCCGCCAACATCACCGGCATCGGCATCCTCCGGAAGGAGGGGCTGGAGGTGAAAAATTCCGACTTCTTTAAGATCGGCATCCCCTTCACCCTGGCGGCGATCATCCCGGCCTACATCTACATCTGGCTGGTCTACGGAATTTAAGGAAGGAGACATTGGCGCATGTCCCAGCTGACGCTTTCCGGCGGGGTCCAAAAGACCCTGGACGCCGGTTTTTCCGCCGCCTTCGGCGGCTCCCCTGCCCGCTACTTTTCCGCCCCCGGGCGGACGGAGATCGGCGGCAACCACACAGACCATCAGCATGGCCGGGTCCTGGCCGCCGCCGTGAATCTGGACACCCTGGCGGCTGCCCGGACCAACGGGGTGAACCGAATCCGGGTGCTTTCCCAGGGCTATACCCCGGTGGAGATCGACGCCACCGACCTTGTTCCCCGGCAGGAGGAGTATAACTCCACCGCCGCCCTCATCCGAGGGGTGGCGGCGGGCTTTGCGGCCCTGGGCTGCCCGGTAGCGGGCTTTGACGCCTATGTGACCTCCACGGTGCTTCCCGGCTCGGGGCTCAGCTCCTCGGCGGCCCTGGAGGTGCTGCTGGGCACTGTGATCAACGGTCTGTTCTTTGGCGGCAAAGCCTCCCCCATTCAGGTGGCCCAGATCGGCCAGCAGGCGGAGAACACCTTCTTCGGCAAGCCCTGCGGGCTGATGGATCAGATGGCCTCCGCCGTGGGCGGGCTGGTGGCCATGGACTTTGCCAAGCCCGAAGCGCCCACGGTAGAGAAAATCGACTTCTCCTTTGCCTCCGCCCGGCACGCCCTGTGTATTCTGGACTCCCAGGCCAGCCACGCCGATCTGACGGCGGAGTACGCCGCCATTCCGGCGGAGATGGGGTCTGTAGCCGCCTATTTCGGAAAGTCCGTCCTCCGGGAGGTTCCCCAGGAGGATTTTGAAGCGGCACTCCCCGCCCTGCGGCGGCGCTGTGGGGACCGGGCGGTCCTCCGGGCCATCCACTTCTACCGGGAAAACCGGCTGGTGGCCCGGGAGGCCGAGGCCCTGGCTCAAGGGGATTTTGACGCCTTTCTGGCTCTGGTGCGGGAAAGCGGGGAATCCTCCTTTATGTACCTGCAAAACGTGATTCCCACCGGCGCCACGCGCCACCAGGAAATGGCGCTGAGCCTGGCCCTGTGCCACCGGCTGCTGGAGGACCGGGGGGCCTTCCGGGTCCACGGCGGCGGCTTCGCCGGGACGGTCCAGGCCTTCGTGCCGGAGGACCTGCTCCCCGGCTTCCGCCGGGAGGCGGACCGGGTCCTGGGAAGCGGGGCCTGCCATGTGCTGTCCATCCGGGAGGCTGGAGGCGTGGAGGTTACCGCTGAATGAAAAAACTGCTGTATGTTGAGATCGTCATTGTAGCGGTGCTGCTGGGACTGGCGATTTTCCGGAACCAGGAGCAGATCCAGGGCTGGTTTGGCAGTCTGACCGCTCAGGTCTCTCAGTTCTCCACCCCCTCCTCCACCGCTTCCCAGCCCTCGCAGACCACCCCGCCGACCACTACCGCACCGCCGGAGACCACCGCGCCCCCTACCACGGCGCCGCCGGAGACCACAGAGCCTACGGAAACCACCTCGCCCGGCCCGGAATGGATGGTCCTCGCGCCGGACCGGGAGCTGACCGCCCAGTGCTGGTTCGTCTACGACAACGACGCGGAGGATTTTCTTCTTCTCTCCGGAGATTCGGAGGAGGTGATCTACCCCGCCAGCGTCACCAAGCTCTTTACCGCCTATGTGGCCCTGCAATATCTGGATCCCCAGGAGACGGTCACCGTGGGAGAGGCGTTGGATCTGGTGGACCCCACCTCCTCCATCGCGGGCCTGGGCTATGGGGACACCCTGACCGTGGGGCAGCTGCTGGAGGGGATGCTCCTGCCCAGCGGCAACGACGCCGCCTATGTGATGGCTGCCGCCGCCGGACGAGTCATCGACGGAGATCCGGAGGAATACGCCTGGAACGCGGTAATGACCTTCCTGGATGAAATGAACCGCCAGGCCCAGGAGTTGGGCCTCAGCGGCACCCACTTCGTCAACCCCGACGGCATCCAGGACGACAATCACTACACCTGCCCGGCGGATCTGACGGTCATCGCCAACCTCGCTATGCAAAACGACCTGATCATGCGCTGCGCCGGCCTGAGCCGGGAGACCATGTATCTGGACAGTCAGGGCGAGGAGGTGGAGTGGAAAAACACCAACCGCCTCATCGATCCGGAGTCTGACTACTACTGCCCCTATGCCATTGGCTTGAAAACCGGGCAGACCTACGCCGCCGGAAGCTGCCTGCTCTCCGCCTTTGACTATCACGGGCGGAGCCTGATCATCGGAGTTTTCGGATGTCCCGAGGAGGAGGATCGGTTCGCGGACACGCTGCAGCTGCTGACCTTAGCCCTGGAAGAAGCGTAAAGACTGGCCCATACCTTTGAACTGCACCCCATTTGTTAGACGATGTGATATAATGTCTAACAAGTGGGGTGATTTATAATGCCAAAAGGAGTACCGAATAAACGATACACGCCGGAATTTAAGAAGCTGGTGATCGAGACGATGCGGCAGGAGCGGCTCAGCTATAGCGAAACTTGCCGTCGTTTTGAGATAAACAGCAGATCTCGGATCAAGTCATGGGAACGAATCTATCTGGAAGAAGGTCCGGAAGGCTTTGCCGTCGAACGGCGGGGACGGAAAAGCACAGGCCGTCCACCAAAGCAGCTGCCAAAGGAGGTGGAAGAGGATCTGCTGGCCGAGGTTCAGCGGCTGCGCGCGGAGAATGATTACCTAAAAAATTTGCAAGCCTTGGTTTTAGAGGACGAGCGACGCCAGCACAAAAAACGCTGGTAGTACAGAAGCTGAGGCACAAACATTCTCTGGCGATTCTTCTTTCCGTCGCTCAGCTGCCCCGTGCGACCTTCTACTATCATCTGAAGCGGATGAAGTGTGCGGATAAGTACGAGTCAGTGAAGGAAGAAATTACAGCGATTTGCTACGAAAACAAGGGTAGATACGGTTATCGCCGCGTCACAGCGGAGCTGCGCAACCGAAATTTTCCTTTGAATCACAAGACTGTCCAGCGACTTATGAAAGAACTGGGCTTGACTTGCCGGGTTCGGATGAAGAAATATCGTTCCTACAAAGGTGAAGTGGGAAAAATCGCGCCAAATCTGCTGCATCGGGATTTTCACGCGGACAAGCCAAACCAGAAGTGGGTCACGGATGTAACAGAGTTCAGTCTGTTTGGAGAAAAGCTCTATTTGTCACCGATCCTTGATTTGTGCAGCAGCGACTTGGTCAGCTATACGATCTCAGACCGTCCGGTGCTGAGCATGGTGACTTCTATGCTGGACAAGGCTTTCGCGAAGATCCCCAATGGAACAAATTTGATCCTGCACTCGGATCAAGGCTGGCAATACCAGCACAGGCAGTACCAGCGGATGCTTCGGGAAAAGGGTATTCGGCAGAGTATGAGCCGCAAGGGAAATTGTCTTGACAACGCCGTTATGGAAAACTTCTTCGGGTTACTCAAGAGCGAATTGCTATATTTGCAGGAGTTTCGTTCTATGGAACATTTCAAGCAGGAACTGATTGAATATTTGGATTACTACAACAACCGCCGCATCAAGACAAAGTTAAAGGGCTTGCCGCCCGCAATTCACAGACAGCAAGCCCTCTCGGTAGCTTGAACAATTTTTACTTCAATTTATTGTCTAACTTTTTGGGGGCACTTCACTTCGAGAACGCCCGTTTTTTCTATGCGTTTGCGCATCCCATGCCTGACTAGGCCCCCGCCTTCCGACGAAAACCGCCTGTTTCCCGCCGGATGCCACTCCAATCTCTATTTCCGGACCCAGTTTACCCGCCCGGGGACCGGGGGCGTCTCGTAAAACCGGGCGGTTTGGTCCCGGTGGGTGTCGTTCCACTTGTCGAATCCCGCCGGGGCGATATGACTGCCATACTGGCAGTCCCGGAAGTCGCACAGCCCATAGTCCCGCCAGGGCCGTGCCAGATAGACGCTCCCCGGGGCCACCGTCTCCTGGGCGGTGAACCGGCACCGAGAAAATAGGAACCCCTTTTCCTGCTCCTTTTCATGGGCCGGGGCGACGGCGTAGCCGCAGCCCCGCACATCGTAGACTGACCGGATCTCGCAGTTTTCAAACACCGCCTCGCCGCATCCGAAGATAAAGTCCACCGTCCCCTCAATCCGGCAGTGGGAAAACCGCTGACGGCAGACCAGATCCCTGCGGAGGCAGTCCGGCAGGAACCCGTCGTACCGGGCGATGAGATCCCGGGGCAGGGGCCCTAAGAACAGGGTGTCCTGGGTGGAGGCGAGGCGGCACCGGTTCATGGTGAACCGGTCCGAGTAGACGGTCAGGGCCACCTCCTGGCCCTTTTCCTCCGGGTGGCCGGCGTCGTTGACGATGGCTAAGTCCTCCATGGTCACGCCGTCGGCGCACACCGCCACGGTCCAGGTCCGGAAGGTGATATACTCCCGGCCCTGCTCGTCCAGCTTTTTGGCGTAGTCATCCCAGACTAGGATCGTCTTATCCGCCCCCGCCCCCCGGATGGTGAGATCGGGGACGTCGATCAGCAGCTTTGCCCGGTAGACGCCCGGGGCCAGCGAAATGGTCTGCCCCGGCCGGGCGGAACGGACGGCTTCCCGCAATTCTTCAGCGGTATGTACCATAATTTTTCCCTCCGCGGCGCTTAATAAAGTCATTATAGCCGGAAAACGGTCGCCTGTAAATATTGTACAAAATTACATCCGATTTGTCTAAAAAGTAGTCTGTTTTGTCTATGTACAGAAAAACCGCCATCATGTATAATTGATGATGTAAAGGAACCCGAAATATCGGCATTTTGCACAATGCCCTGGTGAAATCGACGGGATCTCCCCGGGTTCGAACCCGGGAAAGTCCATTAAAATGCTGATGCTTTCGGAGCTTTCAACAAGCTGACGGGACCTCCGCGGAGGGAAGAAAATGGAGAGAAGACGCAGCTTCGGGGAGTACCGGGCCATCGATCTGGCTATTTGGGCGGTGCTTCTGGGAGTTTTTGAATTTATCATTGTGGGGGCGGCCAACTGGTGGTTTCCCGGCCAGCCCTACACCGTGTCCCTGGCGGGGGCTATCGCCGCCATTGTCTATATGCGCTGGGGCTACTGGGGCTGCCTCCACGCGGCCCTTGCCGGGCTGGTATTCAGCTACTTTTCCGGCGGGGATGGGCGGCAGATGCTGATTTACGCGGTAGGAAACCTGGCGTCCCTGGCTCCGGCGGTATGGCTCATGGCGCTGGGGAAGGAAAAGGTCAGGACGGGGTACTATCTGTCGCTGATCTTTCCCCTGGTGGTGCTGCTTTCCATGCAGGCGGGGCGGGCGCTGATGGCCCTGGCCCTGGGGGCGGCGCCGAAGGAGGCGATCGACTTCTTCACAACAGACAGTCTGTCGCTTCTATTTACTTTTGTGATCATCTGGATAGCGCGAAAGCTGGACGGTGTCTATGAGGATCAAAAACATTATCTTCTCCGCTTACAGGCGAAGGAGGAACAAAAGGGAGGTAAACTATGAACGCAAGGGCAGCTGATTTCCTTACATTCGATAAAGACAAAAAAGTCTATCGAATCAGTCCGGAGCAGGCCGTGCGGGACGATGTGGAAAAGCACTACTGGGTCCACGTCGGCCGGACGATCGTGAAGGACTGGCGTCTGTATGTCATGCTGATCCCCATGTTGCTGGTGTTCCTCTTCTGGCGCTACTTCCCCATGTACGAGCTACTGGGGTGCTTTAAGGTGCCGGATGTGGTTCGACCGGTGTCCCAGCAGTATTTTTCCGGTTTCTCCTATTTCAACCGGCTGCTGGTAGGCGGGGACCAGCTCTCCACGGACTTCTGGAGAGCAATGCGCAATACCTTTATCCTGAGCTTTTACGGTTTGTGCTTCGGCTTCCCGATCCCCATCATTCTAGCTCTGTTCTTCAATGAAATTCGTTCCAACATTGCCCGGAGCGTCTACCAGGTCCTGACTTACCTGCCGAAGTTCATGTCCACCGTCGTCATGACTTCCCTCGTAACGATGCTGGTGAAGCAGGGCTCCCTGACCACCGGCATGGGCATTGTGAGCGGCCTCCTGGAGAACCTTGGGGTCGTCAGCCATGAGGTAGCCAACGCCGGCCTGCTGAACAATCCCGCGTTTTTCCGTTCCATTTACCAGATCAGCGGCATCTGGGAGAGCGCCGGTTATGACAGCATCGTGTTCTTTGCTGCCATCATCGCCATCTCTCCCACCAGCTACGAAGCCGCTCAGATCGACGGCGCGGGCAAAATGGCGCAGATGCGCTATGTGGTGCTTCCCAGCATCCTGTCCACCATCGTCATCATGCTCATCACCCGGATCGGCTCCCTGCTGAACATCGGCTATGAGAAGGTGTTGCTGCTGTACAACACCAACACCTACGTCACCGCCGACGTGGTCTCCACCTTCGCCAACCGCAACGGCATGGGCGCCGGAGGCGCGGGCACAGGCATCGCGGCGGCAGCCGAGATGATGAACAACGTCATCGGTATGCTGCTGGTCATCGGCGCCAACACCATCGCGCGGAAGGCCTCCAACACGTCGCTTTACTGATAGGAGGGTGTCATGAAGAGAAAACTTGAGATCTCCGAACTGATCTTTAAGATCGTCAGCTACACCCTGCTCACCATCTTCGCCCTGTGCTGCCTCTATCCCTTCGTCTACGCGGTGTCCGCCTCCATCAGCGGCCGCGAGGCGGTGGAGTACGGCCGCATCGTCCTCTTCCCCAAGGACATCCAGTTCCAGGCCTTCGCCCGGATGTTCGGTGACAACATGTTCTGGAACGCCTACTCCAACACCCTGTTCGTCACCCTCTACGGTACCCTGTGGGCCATGCTCACCTCCATCCTGGGCGCCTACGCCCTGAGCAAGAAGCGCCTGCTGTTCCGCAAGACCTTCAACTTCTTCCTGGTGTTCACCATGTGGTTCTCCGCCGGTATCGTTCCCCAGTACCTGAACTACCTGGCCACCAAGAAGGTGTTCAACGCGGTGGGCATCATGGACGACAAGTGGCTGGTGGTCATCGCCATGGGCATGGCGGCCATGAACATCATCCTGCTGCGCAAC
>CANRHF010000030.1 GCA_947630345.1 uncultured Oscillospiraceae bacterium
GGGGGATACGGTGGCTATCTCCGGCTATGAACATAACGCCGGCACCCGGCCCCTCCACGCCATCGGGGATGTGACGGTAAAAATTGTCAACGCCCGGCTCTTCGACCCCGGACAGATGGTGGAGGGCTTCCGCATGGCCCTGGACGGGGGAGCCAAGGCGGTCGTCTGCACCCATATGTCCAACGTCTTCGGTTACATCCTGCCGGTGGAGGAGATGGCGGACATGTGCCGGGAGTTTAAAGTGCCCTTTGTGGTGGACGCCGCCCAGTCCGCCGGGACCCTTCCGGTTCGTCTGGGCCGCTGGGGGGCGGACTTCATCGCCATGCCGGGGCACAAGGGCCTGCTGGGCCCCCAGGGGACCGGCCTGCTGCTCTGCGGGCGGCTCCCGGAGCCCCTGCTCCAGGGGGGTACGGGCAGCGAATCCAAGCGTCCGAATATGCCGGACTTCCTGCCGGACCGGGGAGAGGCGGGGACGCTGAATGTGCCGGGGATCTGCGGCCTGGCGGAGGGAATCCGTACCGTTTCCCGACTGGGGCTGGACACCATCCACCGCCGGGAGGCGGAGCAGGCGGCGCTGTGCGCCCAGGGACTGGAAAAGCTGGGCCTTCGCCCCTTTTTTGGTCCCCATCAGGGGGGAACCGTGTCCTTCCTGCCGGATGGGGACTGCGAGGCGGCGGCGGAGACCCTGGCGGGGCGCGGCATTGCCGTCCGGGCGGGGCTCCACTGCGCTCCGCTGGCCCATGAGAGCGCCGGAACGCTGGAAACCGGCACGGTCCGGGTGAGCTTCGGCTATAAGGCGGCGCCCTGGCAGACCCAGGCCATGCTCCAGGCCGCGGAGGCGCTGAAAGGCGGGAATGTAAATATTTTATGAAAACCTATTGCCATCCCGGTCCCAATCCGCTATAATAGAAAAGATAATAGGGTTGGTATGCGCAGCGGGATCCGCCGCTGCGGAAGGGGACAGAGACTATGGATGAGTTTATGACGAATGCCGAGGCCATCCTCCAGCAGATCAGTCAGATGAAGTGGACGGACTATCTGGATATTCTTTTGGTGGCCTTTTTGATTTACCGAATTTTACCCGTTCTCCGCTCCACCGGCACCATGCGGGTGGCAAAGGTGGTGCTGGTGGGCGTGGTTCTGGCCTGGGTGACGGCCCAGCTGAAGCTGTACACCCTGAGCTGGCTGCTGAATCAGATCCTGGCCATCGGACTGATCGCGGTGGTGGTGCTGTTCCAGCCGGAGCTGCGGCGGATGCTGGATCACCTGGGTGGGCTGCGCCTGCAAAACATTTTGGGGGTGGAACGCCCCACCCAGGCCATGGATTCGGTGATCGACCAGACGGTGATGGCCTGCGAGGTGATGAGCCGGGAAAAGGTGGGCGCTCTGATCGTCTTTGCCCGGGAGAATCAGCTGGAGGAGTATTTCAAAACCGGCACGGTCATCGACGGCCAGGTGTCGGAGCAGCTGCTGCGGAACATCTTTTTCCCCAAGGCGTCGCTGCATGACGGCGCGCTGATCATCCGTGACGGCCGGGTGGCCGCCGCCGGCTGCGTCCTGCCCCTTTCGGAGAGCGAACGGCTCAGCGCCGACCTGGGCACCCGGCACCGGGCGGGCGTGGGCATGAGCGAGGTGTCCGACGCGGTGGTGGTGATCGTCTCCGAGGAGACAGGGGCCATTTCCGTGGCGGTGGGCGGGATGCTCAAGCGCCACCTGGCTCCGCAGACGCTGAACCGGCTGCTCCACAATGAGCTCTGCCCCAATGAGGAGCAGAAGACCGGCCTGGTGGTGCGCCTCCGCCAGAAGCTGATGAAGAAGGATAAGGAGGGGCAGAAGTGAAAAGTAAAATATGGTCGGCGGTGCTGTCGCTAGTGATTGCCTTTGCCGGCTGGATCTATGTGATAACGGTGGTCAACCCCAACTCCGAAGCGGAATACTATAATATTCCGGTGGTTTTTACCAATGAAAGCGCCCTGGCGGACAGGGGCCTGATGATTACCTCCGGCAAGGACGCCACGGTGGATCTGCGGCTGTCCGGCAACCGGCAGGACCTGAATCTGCTCAACAGCTCCAATATTACCGTCCAGGCCAACCTTTCCGGCATTTACGAGACGGGCCCCGCCCGGCTCACCTATTCCATTTTCTATCCCGGGGACCTGCCCAACACCGCCTTTGAGGTCCTGAGCCAAACGCCGCAGCGGCTGGAGCTGACAGTGGAGCGGCGGCTGACCAAGACCATTCCCGTTGTGGTGGAATATACCGGCAGTCTTCCCGATCCGGGCCATTACCTGTGCGATAAGGAAACGCCGATCTTAAGCGACCAGACGGTGGAGGTGACGGGGCCCAGCTCCGTGGTGGACCTGCTGGAGCAGGCTGTGATTCAGATCGACACTACGGACCATACCGAGACGTTTACCGACACCTATCCCATCACACTGTGCGACGCCCAGGGGGAGCCGGTGAGCTCCGAGCTGGTGCGGCCCAGCATCACCGAGGTGGACGCCACCTTAAATATCCGCATGGTCAAGGAGGTGCCCCTCCGCCTGGTGGTGAATCCCGGAGGCGGCGCGACCAGCGAGACCAGCGCCATCGCCATTGAACCGGAGCGGATCATGGTGGCGGGCAGCGCCGCGGTCCTGGAGGACTTAAGCGAGATCGTCTTGGGCACCATCGATCTGGGCACCCTCAACGGCCAGCCTCGGCTGGAGTTCACGATTACGCCGCCGGCCGGGGTGGAAAACCTCTCCGGGACCGCCATGGCCCAGGTGTCCATCAGCTTCCCCAATCTGCTGACAAAGAACTTCCGGGTGACGGATTTCATTCACCAGAATCTGCCCGAGGGGCTGGAGGCGGAGATTGTTACCAAGGAGTTGACCGTCACCGTCCGGGGCCCCAGGGAGATTATGGAGCGCATAAAGGACACGGATATGACGGCGGTGCTGGATCTGTCCAACGCCCAGCCCGGAACCTATTCGGCCAGAGTGAACTTCGTCTTCGGCAGCGGCTTTGAAGGCGTGGGCGTGGTGAGCAGCTACGGCTATTACAGCGTCACCGTGACCGTCCGGGAACTCAGTCCTGACGAGACGGGACCGGAGGGTGGTTAAATGGAACAGATCGCCAGGGTACAGGAGTGCCTCCCCGGAGGGGAGGCTAGGCTCCGGCTGGACCGGCAGAGCGCCTGCTCCGGGGACTGCAATCAGTGCGCCGGCTGCGGCGCGGCCCGGGAGACCCTGCTGTTCACCGCCAGGAACCCCATCGGGGCCCGCCCCGGGGAGCTGGTGACGGTTAAAAGCGGCTCCGGCCCGGTGCTTTTGGCGGCGGCGGTGCTTTATGGCGTGCCGGTGGCGCTGTTTTTCCTCGGCTATCTTTTCGGATACCTGGTCTGGGACCAGGGACCGCTGCTGGGGGGCTTGGGGTTCGTCCTGGGCATCGTCCTGGCGGTGGCCTATGACCGGCTGGTGGCCCGCAAGCAAAAGCTGATCTATACCATCACCGGGTACCCGGCGGCCGTGCCGCTTGAAACCTGGGAAAAAGGGGATAATAACGATTGATTAAGAGTATGACAGGCTACGGCCGGGCTGTGGAGACCGTAAACGGCCGGGAATTTACGGTGGAGCTCCGCGCCGTCAACAACCGCTATCTGGACTGCTCCGTGCGGATTCCAAGGATTCTGTCCTTCGGGGAGGACGCGGTGCGGCAGGCGGTGAAGGCGGCGGTTTCCCGGGGCAAGGTGGACGTGAATATCACCGTCCGCTCGGAAGAGGCCGAGGAGTCCCAGGTGCGGCTGAACACCGGACTGGTGAAAGAGTACCTGGCCGCCTTGCGCCAGATGGCGGAGGAATTTCAGGTCCAGGATGATATCAGCGTCTCCGTTTTGGCCCGCCTGCCGGAGGTTTTCACTGTGGAAAAACCGGAGGTGGACGAGGAGCGGCTCCTTGCCGACCTACTTTCCGTGGTGGGCAAGGCTCTGGAGGGCTTTGAGGCCATGCGGCGGCGGGAAGGGGAGGCCCTGGAGCGGGACCTCCGGACCCGGGCGGAGACCATTCTGACCCTGGTGACCCAGGTGGAGGAGGGCAGCGCCAAGACGGTGGAGGACTACCGCGCCCGGCTCACCGCCAAGCTCCAGGAGGTCCTTTCCTCCACCACCATCGACGAGAGCCGAATCCTTACCGAGGCCGCGATCTTCGCCGATAAGATCGCCGTGGACGAGGAAACGGTCCGTCTGCGCAGCCATCTGCACCAGATGGAGCAGATGCTCTCCGCCGGCGGGGCGGTGGGCCGGAAGCTGGACTTCCTGCTCCAGGAGATGAACCGGGAGGCCAACACCATCGGCTCCAAGTGTTCCGACCTGGCCCTGGCCCGGCTGGTGGTGGAGATCAAGGCGGAGCTGGAAAAGATTCGGGAACAGACCCAGAACATAGAATAGAGGAAGCCATGAAGCTGATCAACATCGGTTACGGCGGCCTGGTGGCCGCTCAGCGGGTGCTGTCCGTGCTGGATCCGGACTCCGCCCCCATCAAGCGGACGATCCAGGAGGCCCGGGACCGGGGAATGCTCATCGACGCCTCCTACGGCCGGAAGACCCAGTCGGTGGTGCTGATGGATACGGACCACGTCATTCTCTCGGCCCTGCCGCCGGAGACCCTGGCGGCCCGGCTGGAGGAGCGGGAGGAACCGTCATGAGCGGGCGGCTGTATGTGATTTCCGGAGCCTCCGGGGTGGGGAAGAGTACGGTTTTGCGGCTGGTGATGGCCCGAAGGCCGGATCTGACCTTCTCCGTCTCCGCTACCACCCGTGCCCCCCGGTCCGGGGAGCAGGAGGGGATCAGCTACTATTTTCTCCCGGAGGAGACCTTCCGCAGTTGGATCGAGGCGGGAGAATTTCTGGAGTATGACGCCCACAACGGCTATTACTACGGAACGCCCCGGGGCCAGCTGGAGGAAAAGCTGGCGAGGGGGGACGTGCTGCTGGACATTGAGCCCAACGGGGCCTTCGCCGTCCGGCGGGCCCGGCCGGACGCCACCCTGATTTTCATCATGCCACCCTCCCGGGAGGAGCTGGAGCGCCGGCTCCGAGGCCGGGGGGACACGCCGGAGGCCGAGGTGGCGCTTCGGATGCAGCGGGCCGACTGGGAAATGGCCCAGCGGGTCTACTATGACTATGTGGTGGAGAACCGTCAGCCGGAGGACTGCGCCGGCGAAATTCTAAAAATACTTTCCAAATAATGGAGGAACGATCAAATGCTTTATCCCCCTGTCGCGGATCTACTGAAGAAAGTGGACAGCCGTTACCTGCTCGTGAATCTGGTGGCTCATCGTGCCCGCCAGATCGAGGAGGAGGCGGAGGAATTTCAGGAAGAACTGCCGGACAAGCCGGTGACCATGGCCATCCAGGAGGTGGCGGAGGGCAAGCTCAACGCCTGCCTGAAGGAAGATTACCTGAAATAAGTCTGGACGGGAGGGGCTTGGATGATTGCCAAAATCGCGGTGGCGGCGGCGACCTTCGCCATTGACAAGCCCTATTCCTACCGGGTGCCGCCGGAAATGGAGCTGTGCCCCGGCCTTCGGGTGACGGTCCCCTTTGGGAAGGGCAACCGGAGGACCGAGGGAGTCGTCCTGTCCCTCTCCCCTGGGGAGGACGGGACACTGAAAACGGTGGAGCGGAAGCTGGATCAGGAGCCACTGCTCAGCCAAACCATGCTTCGCCTGGCGGCTTTCCATCGGGAGCGGTATTTCTGCACCTTTTACGACGCTGTGCGGGCCATGTTGCCCGCCGGACTGTGGTTCCGGGTCCAGGACCGGTACTGCCTGACGGAGGATCGGAGCTGGGAGACCAAGCCCCCCAAAAATCCCCACGCCGCTGCCCTGCTGCGACTCCTGACGGACCTGGGCGGCGAGGGGGACGGAGAGATCCTTCGCAGCGCCCTCCCTTCGGACGAGGACTATGACAAGGCCATGGCCCAGCTCCTTCGGAAGAAATGGATCCGAGGGGAGCGGGCGTTTTTCCCCCGTTCCGGGGACAAGACGGAATTGGTGGCCACCCTGTCCGCCTCTCGGGAGGAGGTGCGGGCGTTTTTGGAGCGCCGTACCCGAAGCGCGGGGCTGCAGCGGGCGGTTTTGGAGCTGCTCTGCGACATGGGCAGCGTCTCCGTCAAGGAGCTGTGCTATTTTACCGGGGCCAAGCCCGCCACGGTGAAGCGCCTGGCGGAGCTGGAGCTGGTAAGCCTGACCCAGCGCAACGTGCTGCGCTGCCGTCAGATCCGCCCGGCGGAGGACACGGGGCCCTTGGAGCTGACGCCCGACCAGCAAAAGGTTTACGAGGCCCTCTCCCAGGAAATGGAACGGGAGAACCCCAAGCCGGCCCTGCTCTACGGGGTCACCGGCTCGGGAAAGACCTCGGTATATCTTAAACTCATCGCCCGGTGCCTGGAAACCGGCAAAAACGCCCTGCTCCTGGTGCCGGAGATCGCCTTGACCCCCCAGCTTTTGAGCCTGCTGGCCGCCTATTTTGGGGACCAGGTGGCGGTGCTGCACAGCAGCCTGCCCGCCGGGGAACGGTACGATCAGTGGAAGCGGGTCCGGGCGGGCCGGGCGCCGGTGGTGGTGGGCACCCGCTCGGCGGTGTACGCCCCCTGCCCCAGACTGGGACTGATCGTTATGGACGAGGAGCAGGAGCATTCCTATCGCTCGGAAAACGCCCCCCGGTACTCCGCCCGGGAGATCGCCCTGTGGCGGGGGGCCAAGGAGGGGGCGCTGGTGCTTTTGGGCTCCGCCACCCCTTCCGTAGAGACCATGTACCGGGCAAAGACCGGGGCCTTGAGTCTTTACACCCTGCACCTCCCTCAGCGCCCCTCTGCGGGAGGCGTTGCTAGAGCGGGTGGCGGCGGGGGAGCAGACCATTTTGTTTCTCAACCGCCGGGGCAACAGCCGGGCGCTGGTCTGCGTCAACTGCGGACATGCCCCCGAATGCCCCCGGTGCAGCGCCCGCCTCACCTATCACAGCGCCAACGGGCGGCTGATGTGCCATTACTGCGGCTTTTCCCGCCCCGCCCCCAGCCGGTGCCCGGACTGCGGCGGACCGCTGAAGCGGATCGGCACCGGCACCCAGAAGGTGCAAGAGGAACTGTCGGCTCTGCTCCCGGAGACGGCCATCGACCGGATGGACGCGGACACGGTCAGCGCGGTCAACACCCACGAAAAGATCCTCACCCATTTCAGCCAGGACCGGGTGCCGGTGCTGCTGGGCACCCAGATGGTGGCCAAGGGTCTAAATCTGCCCGGAGTGACCCTGGTGGGGGTTCTGGATGGGGACCTGAGCCTGTATGGCGGCGGGTACCGGGCGGCGGAGACCACCTTCAATATGCTCACCCAAGTGGTGGGCCGGGCCGGACGGGGAGACGCCCCCGGCGAGGCCATTTTGCAGACCATGCAGCCGGAGCATCCGGTGATCGCCCTGGCGGCGAAGCAGGATTACGACGGCTTTTATGAATTGGAGATCCAGCTTCGGCAGAGGCTGGGATATCCCCCCTTTGGGGACCTGGCGGTGATCACCTTCACCGGGCAGGAGGAGGACCGGGTGCTCCGCGGCGCGCAAAAGCTGCGGGACAGTCTGGTGGCCTGCCTGAGCCGGGCGCCCTATCGGGACCGGCACTGCGGGATCTTGGGCCCCGCGCCCTGCCCGGTGCCGAAGATCAACTACCATTTTCGCTACCGGCTGACCCTTCGCTGCCGGATGGACCGGGATCTGCGGGCGCTGCTGGCGTCAATGCTGCGGCAGTTCGGCAGGGACGGGGAGAACCGGGGCGTGACCGCCTTTGTGGACGTCAACGGATTTGATTAGAAAAGAGGAATAAGATGGGACTGCGGAAAATTTTCACGGACAAGGACCCTGCCCTGCACAAGGTTTGCAGGCCCGTGACGAAATTTGACCGGCGGCTGCACAGCCTGCTGGACGATATGAAGGAGACCCTGGCCGACGCCGCCGGGGTGGGCCTGGCCGCCCCCCAGGTGGGGATTCTCCGCCGGGTGGTGGTGGTGGACACCGGGGAGGAGGTCCTGGAGCTGGTGAACCCGGTGATCCTGGAGACCTCCGGCGAGCAGGAGGGCCAGGAGGGCTGTCTCAGCGTGCCGGGGAAGTACGGCATCGTGAAGCGGCCCATGAATGTGAAGGTCCGGGCCCAGGACCGGAACGGGAACTGGTTCGAGGCGGAGGGCGAGGAGCTGATCGCCCGGTGCTTCTGCCATGAGCTGGACCACCTGGACGGTATCATATACACGGAAAAAATGGAACGCTTTTTGACGGACGAGGAATTGGAGGCCCAGGATTGACAAAACCGCTGCGCCTGGTATTTATGGGCACCCCGGAGATTTCCGCCGTGTGCCTAAAGGAGCTGCTCACTGAAGAATTTGACATCGCCGGCGTCTATACCCAGCCGGACCGGCCCAAAAACCGGGGGATGAAGCTCCAGCCCTCTCCGGTGAAGACCCTGGCCCTGGAGAACGGCCTTCCCGTGTTCCAGCCGGAGAGCTTCCGGCGGCCGGAGACGGTGGAGGAGCTTCGCGCCCTCCGGCCGGACATCATCGCCGTGGTGGCCTACGGGCGAATTTTGCCCCAGGCCGTGCTGGACATTCCCCGCCTTGGCTGCGTGAACATCCACACCAGCCTGCTCCCAGAGTACCGGGGCCCGGCCCCCTATCAGTGGGCGGTGCTGGACGGAAGGACGGAAACCGGCGTCACCGCCATGTATCTGTCCCTGGGCATGGACGAGGGAGATCTTATCGACGCCGTAAAGACCCCCATCTACCCGGAGGAGACCGCCGGGCAGCTTCTGGAGCGGCTTTCGGTTCTGGGGGCGGAACTTTTGCGGAAAACCCTGCTCCGCTTGGCCCAGGGCCCGGTGCCGGGGACTCCCCAGGACGGCGCCCTGGCCACCTACGCCCCCATGCTGGACAAATCCATGGCACCCATCGACTTTTCCAATCCGGCCCGCCGGGTCTGCGACCAGATCCGGGGCCTGCACCCCTGGCCCGTGGCCACCGCGGTCATCGGGGGTACTTCCTTTAAAATACACGCCGCCCGCCCGGTGGAGGCGCCCCGGGAGGCGGCTCCGGGCACAGTGCTGGGGCTGACCAAAACCGGTCTGGTCGTCGCCTGCGGAGAGGGCGCGGTGGAGATCCGCACCCTCCAGGCCCAGGGCGGCAAGGCCATGCCGGCGCCGGATTATTTCCGGGGCCACCCCCTTCCCCAGCCGTGACGGCCCGGGAAACGGCCCTCCGGGCCCTGATCCTCTGCCGGCGGCAGGACGCCTGGCCCAACGCCGCCCTGAAATCCGCCCTGGCGGAGAGCCGGGCGGACCGCCGGGATGCGGCCCTGGCGACCCGGCTGTGCTATGGGGTGCTGCAAAACCGGCGAAAAATGGATTTTTACCTGAAACAGCTCCTTTCGGGCCGGATCAAGGATCTGCGCCCCACGGTGCGGGACATTCTCCACCTGGGGCTGTATCAGATCTTGGAAATGGACCGGGTGCCGGACTCCGCCGCCGTCAACGAGTCAGTGGAGCTGGCCAAACGGTTCTGCCGGGAGCAGCGGAACGCCCCCGGCCTGGTCAACGCCGTTCTCAGGAGGGCTTCCCGGGAGCGGGAGACCCTGCGTGCCCCGGCCTCCCTGGCGGACCGGTACAGCCACAGCCCACAACTCATTGCGCTGCTCCGGGAATACGCCGGGGACGACATCGAGGCGGTGCTTGCCGCCAACAACGCCGCGCCTCCCACCGTCGTTCAAACGAATACCCTGAAAATCACCTCGAAGGCGCTGTTAGCCCGCCTGGAAGGGGAGGGGGCCCGGGCGGCGATTCACCCCTGGCTCCCCGGCTGCTTGAAGCTGACCGAGTCCGGCCCGGTGGACGCCCTGCCGTCCTTCCGGGAGGGGCTGTTTTACATCCAGGACGCCGCCGCCCATCTGGCGGCCCTGTGCGCCCTGACGCCGGAGCCCCAGAGCCGGATCCTGGACTGCTGCGCCGCCCCGGGGGGTAAATCCGTGGCCCTAGCCATCGCCCTGGCGGGGCGGGGAACGGTTTACGCCTGTGACATTCACCCCCACAAGCTGCCCCTGATCGAGCGCAACGCCGCCCGCCTGGGACTGACCAATCTCCGGGCCCTGGAGCGGGACGCTTCTAAAATCGACCCCGGCTTCGCCGGGCGCATGGACGCCGTTTTGGCGGACGTGCCCTGCTCGGGCTATGGGATCATCCGAAAAAAGCCGGATCTGCGGGACAAGCTGCCCGGGGCGGACCTTCCGGCCCTACAGGCCGCGATCCTGGACGCCCAGGCGGAACACGTTCGGCCCGGCGGGGTGCTGGTCTACTCCACCTGCACCCTGGTCCGCCGGGAAAACGAGGAGGCGGTGGAGGCGTTTTTGAAGCGCCGCCCGGACTTTTCCTTAGAACCGCTGCCCCTGCCGCCGATGCTACCGAAAAATGAAGGCATGGTGGCCCTGCTGCCGGGAAAATACGACACCGACGGCTTTTTTATCAGCCGAATGCGGAGGAAGCTATGAGCCAGCATCTTCGTTCCCTGCTCCTGCCGGAGCTGACGGCCCTGATGGGGGAGCTGGGCCAGCCCGCCTTCCGGGCCAGGCAGCTCTATGCCTGGCTTCACAAGCCTGCGCGGACCTATGAGGAGATGACCAATCTGCCCCGCGCCCTTCGGCAGACGCTGGCGGAGCGGTATCCTCTGACCCCGCCGGAGATCGTCCGGAAGCAGGTTTCTAGGCTGGACGGCACGGTCAAATATCTCTGGCGGCTGAGCGATGGCAGCTGCGTCGAGACGGTGCTGATGCGCTATTCCTATGGCAATACCGTCTGCGTCTCCTCGGAGGTGGGCTGCCCCATGGGCTGCGTGTTCTGCGCGTCCACACTGGGGGGCCTGGTCCGGCGGCTGGAGCCCCAGGAAATACTGGACCAGGTGCTTTTCACCCAGCTGGACCAGGGAGAGCCGGTTTCCCATGTGGTGCTGATGGGCATTGGGGAACCTCTGGACAATTTTGAAAACGTGCTTCGGTTCCTGGCCCTGGTGAACAGCCCGGAGGGGATGGGCCTGTCTATGCGGCACATCAGCCTCTCCACCTGTGGCTTAGTGCCGAAAATCGACGCCCTGGCGGAGAAGAAGCTCCAGCTGACCCTCTCCGTCTCCCTCCACGCCCCCACTGATGAGATCCGTAGTCGGATCATGCCGGTGAACCGGGTTTACCCCCTGGAGCAGCTGATGGGGGCCTGCCGGCGGTACTTTTCCGCCACCAACCGGCGGATCTCCTTTGAATACGCCATGATCCGGGGGATCAACGACAGCCCGGACCAGGCCAGGCAGCTTTTGGCGCTGCTGAAGGGCCTCCCGGCCCATGTCAATCTGATTCCCTTAAACCGGGTGGCGGAGAGTCCCCTGGTTCCCAGCACCCGTCCGGCGGTGGCGGCCTTTCAGGAGCTGCTGGAATCCGGGGGCGTGCCGGCTACGGTGCGCCGCACCTTGGGCGGGGATATCGACGCCTCCTGCGGCCAGCTACGGCGAAAATATACCCAAGAACATTCAATCTAAACGAAAGGAGCGGGTCTTATGCAGAACTGGGCCCTGACCGATCCCGGCTGTGTCCGGCTTCAGAACCAGGATACCTATTTGATTGAACCTCTGGATCGGGGCACCCTGCTGTGCGTCGTGTGCGACGGCATGGGCGGCGCCAAGTCTGGCAATGTGGCCAGCTCCTTGGCGGCGGAGGTCTTTGTCCAGGAGGTCAAGCGCAGCTATACCCCCCTGATGGACCAGGAAAAGGTGGACCGGATGCTCCAGGGGGCGGTGAAGCTGGCAAACTTCACGGTCTACGACCAGTCGGAGCAGTTTGAGGAATTTACCGGCATGGGGACCACCCTGGTGTCCCTGCTGATTCGGGGCAAGGACGTGACCGTGGTAAACGTGGGGGACAGCCGTGCCTACTGCGTGGACCGGGCCGGTATTCATCTGCTCACCGTGGACCACTCCCTGGTGCAGATGATGGTCGAGCGGGGGGAGCTGACCCCCGAGTGCGCCCGGAGCTATCCGGGGAAAAATTTTATCACCCGAGCCATCGGCACGGAGCCGGTGGTGGAGATCGACCTGTTCCACCGCAGGGTGGAGCGGGGGGACTGCCTGCTGCTGTGCAGCGACGGACTTTCCAACATGATGGACGACCAGGAGATTCTTTTTGAGGTGGCCCACGGCATCAACAAGCAGTACTGCTGCCAGCGCCTGCTGGAGATCGCCAAGAACCGGGGGGCCCCGGACAATGTCACCAGCGTCCTGGTCCAAATCTAGCGAAAGGAGTGTCACCTATGGATGTGGATAAATATATCGGCCGGCTGTTGGACAATCGGTATGAGATCCGAGAGGTCATCGGCATGGGCGGGATGGCGGTGGTGTACAAGGCCCGGGATCACCGCCTGAACCGCTTTGTGGCCGTCAAAATACTGAAGGATGAGTATTCCCAAGACGAGGAGTTCCGCCGCCGTTTCCACGCGGAGAGCCAGGCCGTAGCCATGCTCAGCCACCCCAACATCGTGTCGGTCCACGATGTCTCCACCACCAAAGAGGTGGACTACATCGTGATGGAGCTGATCGAGGGGATTACCCTCCGTCAGTACATGGAGAAGAAGGGCGTCCTCAACTGGAAGGAGACGCTCCACTTCGCCATCCAGATCGCGAAAGCCCTGGAGCACGCCCACAGCCGGGGCATCGTCCACCGGGATATCAAGCCCCACAACGTGATGATCCTGAAAAACGGCTCGGTGAAGGTGGCCGACTTCGGCATCGCCCGGGTCATGTCCAAGAGCAACACCCTGACCAAGGAGGCCCTGGGCTCGGTGCATTACATCTCCCCGGAGCAGGCCAAGGGGGGCCGGGTGGACAACCGCTCGGATATCTACTCCCTGGGCGTAGTGATGTATGAGATGATCACGGGCCGCCCCCCCTACGACGGGGAATCGCCTGTAGCGGTGGCCATCCAGCATATCAACGGCGGCGCACCCCTGCCCTCCACTCTGAATCCCAATATCCCCGGCGGTCTGGAGCAGATCATCATGAAGGCCATGTCCCGGGAGCCGGCCGACCGGTACGACACCGCTACCGCCATGCTCTACGACATGGACGAGTTCCGCAAGGACCCCACCATGCTCTTTGAGTACAATCTGCCGCCCATTGACGATGTGACCAGGCTCCGCCATCCCGTGGCGGAGCAGGAGCAGCCCGCCCCCCGGACCACGGCGGAGCGGGTGGCGGAGAAGCGGGGAGAGCAGCCCCGGACCACCCGACGGATGGCCCCCATCGCCGCCCAGTCCCAATCCGCCCAGTCCCAATCCGCCCAGCAGCCCCGCCGGTCCGCCTCCGGCGCTTCCCGGAGCGGCCAGAGCCGCCGAACGGAGGAGCGGCGCGCCCAGGAGCGGGCCCGGAACGAGGAACAGGAGCGGGAGGATGCCGAGTCCCGCAGTAAGATTGCGGTGACGGCCATCGTTGCCTGCTCTCTGGTGGCGGTGGTTGCCATCGGCGTGTTCCTGTGGGCCATTTTAGGCAGCGGCAGCTTCTTCCCCAGTCAGGAGATGGTGACGGTGCCGCCTCTGCTGGGCAAGGATTTTGACAGCCTCCCCGCCTACACCCAGATCCAGGTGGTCCGGGGCGGCAGCCAGTACTCGGCGGACTATCCCGAGGGACAGATCCTCAGCCAGGACCCAGTGGCAGGGACGGAGGTTGCCCAGGGCAGCCGGGTCTATGTCATTGTCAGTCAGGGCCCGGAACCCACCGATCCGGTTCAAGAGATGCAAGACCTGGTGGATATGCAGTATGAAGCAGCTGAGAGCTACCTCAACGGCCTGAATATGGACCTGCACATTATGCGCAGGGAGGAGTACAGCGACACCATTCAGGAGGGCTACATCACCCGTACCGAGCCCTTCCGGGATCAGCCCATCCAGAAGGGGGACACCATCACCCTCTGGGTGAGCCAGGGTCCCAAGCCCGGGGTGATGCCCAACCTGCTGAACATGAAGGAGGAGGACGCTACCCGGGATCTGAACGGTCTGGAACTGGGCCTGGTGATCAGCCGCCAGGAGGAGGCCAGCAGCGCGGTGGAGGAGGGGCATATTATCCGCACCGATCCTGCCGTGAACCAGCCGCTGATCCGAGGCCAGCAGGTGATCATCGTGGTCAGCAGCGGCCCCAAGAAGGTCAAGATGCCGGAGGTGACGGGCCTGAGCTATTCCGACGCCATGCAGACCCTGGCCAGCTGGGAGCTGACCAATGTGACCCGGGAGGTGGTGGACAGCGACCGGCCCAAGGACGAGGTGGTGGAGCAGTCCGTGGAGAAGGACACGGAGATCCCCATCAACACCCAGATCGTTCTAAAGGTCTCCAGCGGCACGCCGCCCCAGCCCAAGACCATGAATGTGTCCTTCGAGTTCCAGGCGCCCGCCAATGACTTTCTTTTTGCCATTACCGACGACACAGGTCAGTATGTCTTTGGACCGACCCTCCTTCCTGCCGGGACCCAGAGCAAAGTTGTCACCCTCACGGGCAGTGGGGTCCAGGTCTATACCGCCTATATTGACGGGCAGGCCGTGGGCGACTACAAAGTGGATTTTGACGGGAGCGGTGGATGAGTCAAAAGGAAGTAGGACGCATCGTCCGTTCGCTCAGCGGATTTTATGAAGTCTCCTGTCCCGGCGGGGAAGTGACCTGCCGGGCCCGGGG
>CANRHF010000031.1 GCA_947630345.1 uncultured Oscillospiraceae bacterium
TTGCCGGCGGCGGACTCCCCGGAGAGCATGATGGCGGAGCTGCCGTCGTAAACGGCGTTGGCCACGTCGGAGATCTCGGCCCGGGTGGGGCGGGGATTGTAGATCATGGATTCCAGCATTTCGGTGGCGGTGATCACCCGCTTGCCCAGCATCCGGCACTTATTGATCAGCAGCTTCTGGATGGCGGGGACCTCCACGAAGGGGATCTCCACGCCCAGATCGCCCCGGGCGATCATGATGCCGTCGCTGAGCTGGCAGATATCCTCCACATTGTCCACACCGGAGCGGTTCTCGATCTTGGAAATAATGTCGATGTCCCCGCCGCCGTTGGCCACCAGGAAGTCCTTCAGCTCCTGCACGTCCTGCCGAGTGGAGACAAAGGAGGCGGCCACGAAGTCCACGTCGTTTTGGATGCCGAAGAGAATATCCGACTTGTCCTGCTCGGAAAGGTAGGGGCCGGTCATCACCTTGTTGGGGAAGCACATGCTCTTCCGGTTGCTCAGAGTGCCGCCCACGATGACCCGGCAGACGGCGTCATTGCCCGTCAGCTCCGTGACCTCGCAGATCACCAGGCCGTTGTTGACCAGAATCCGGTCCCCCAGGGACAGGTTCTTGATCAGGTCCTTGTAGTTCACGCTGACCCGGTTCTGGTCCCCCTCCACCTCGTCGGTGGTGAAGGTGAAGGTCTGCCCGTCCTCCAGATTGACGGAACCCTCGGCAAAGGTGCCGATCCGGTACTCGGGGCCCTTGGTGTCCAGCATGATGGCAATGGGCAGGTTCAGCTTTTCCCGCACCTTCTTGATCAGGTCGATCTTCTTCTGATGCTCGGGGTGGGTGCCATGGGAGAAGTTGAGCCGGGCAACATTCATGCCCGCCAGGCACATCTGGGTCAAAACTTCCTCGTTTTCACTTGCGGGGCCGATGGTGCAGATGATTTTTGTCTTTCGCATGGGTAGTCCCCCTTTTCTATTTTTACCGGCGGTCCGGGCCGCGGAATTATAATAATTTTATCACAACCCTTGGGATTTGTCCATATTTTTCCGGAGAAATACCCGGCTAAATCAGCACAATTTTATACGTCTCCAGCCAGAAGTTGATTTGCAGCATATAGGCGATGGTCTGGGGCACCTTCATCAGCTGGCCGTACCAGGGCCAGGCGTACTCGGCGGTGAGCAGCTCCTCCAGGGCCTCCCTCCGCACCAGCTGGAAAATGGGGGCATTGTCATCCGCCAGGACCTTCCGCAGTCCCGCGCTGACCAGCTCTAAGTATCGGGGATCGTAGGTCTTGGGATAGGGGCTCTTCTTGCGCCACAGCACCTCCTCCGGCAGATACCCCACCATGGCCTGGCGCAGCAGGCCCTTCTCGTGGTTCTGGTAGTCCTTAAATTCCCAGGGCACCCCGTAGAGGTACTCGGCGATCCGGTAGTCGCAGAAGGGCACCCGGACCTCCAACCCATGGTACATACTCATCCGGTCCTTCCGGTCCAGGAGGGTCTGCATGAACCAGCGGTAGTTGAGATTGACCATCTGCTTCATCCGGGTCTCCTGGGGCGAGGTCCCCGGGAGAATGTCGCTTTCCCGAATGGTTTGCAGGTAGCGGGCACGGACATAGTCCTCCCCGTCAATTTGGGCGGCGAGCTGGGGGTGGAGAAAATGGACCCGCCGCTTGGTATTCTGGGCCCAGGGGAAGCCGTCGGCGTCCCGCACCTCCGGGTCCCGATACCAGGGATAGCCGCAGAATATTTCGTCTGCGCACTCCCCGGAGAGGGCCACCTTCACTTCCTTTCGGATGTCCCCGCAGAACACCAGCAGGGAAAAGTCCACGTCCGCCATTCCCGGCAGGTCCCTGGCCCGGGTAGCGTCCTCCAGGGCCCCCACCAGATCCTCCGGGGACTCCACGGTGTAGTGACTCTCCCGGCCCAGGGCCCGCTCCATGAGATGAATGTAGTGCCCGTCGGAATTGGGCTGGAATTTTCCGGGGGTGAAATACCGGTCGTTGTCCACATAGTCCACAGAGAAGGTGGGCAGCCGCTCCCCTGTCCGGGCCTTCTCCCGGGCGCAGATAGCGCTGATCAGGCTGGAATCCAGCCCGCCGGAGAGGAAAGTTCCGATGGGCACGTCGGAGACCATCTGCCGCTTCACCGCGTCCAGTACCAGGCTCCGGACATGCTCGGCGGTCTCCAGGAAGGACTCGGTGTGTTCCCGGTCCCGGAGGCGGAAATAATGGTGGGTTGTCAGCTTTTGGTTTACATAAAATGCGTAATCCCCCGGCTCCAGCTCCTCCATTCCCCGGAAAACGCCGCACCCCGGCGTCCTGCCGGGGCCCAGAAGCAGCACCTCCGCCGCTCCCTGGGCGTCCAGCTCCGGTCGGACGGTGGGATAGGCCAGGATGGTCTTGATCTCCGAGGCGAACAGCAGCCCGCCCTGGTGGCGTTTCAAAAACAGGGGCTTTACCCCCATCCGGTCCCGGGCCAGGAACAGCCTTTGCTGCTCCTCCTCCCACACCCCGAAGGCAAAAATGCCGTTGAACCGCTCCAAACACGTCTCCCCCCACTGGAGGTAGGCCCGGAGGACCACCTCGGTGTCGGAGTGGGTGAAAAAGGGATGGCCCAGCCGTTCCAGGTCCCGGCGCAGCTCATAGGTGTTGTACAGCTCCCCGTTGTAGACAATGACGGCGTGACGGCCCTCCCAAAAAACCTCCATGGGCTGCCTGCCGCCCGCGGGATCGATAATGGCCAGGCGGGTGTGGAGCAGGGTGCAGGGGCCCTGGGAATAGAGCCCCTGGCCGTCCGGGCCCCGCCGCGCCATGGTTTTAAGCATTTTTTGGCCGGTCTCCTCCGACACTTCCAGGCCCACGGCTCCGGCAATCGCGCACATAAAATCATCCTTTCCCATTTGATCACCCTGTATTTTATTCGGTGGGAGAAAAAGGTGTGCATGAAAGCGCCCGGGCCGGTCATACTAGGATCGGTGATGAAAATGAAAGACAACAAGGAATTACTATCCTCCATCCACTCCACCACCCAGATGGGTCAGGTGGGCATCCGAAGCGTCCTCAACGCCTCCCTGCGGCCCGGCCTCCGGAAGGCGCTGGAGAGCCAGCTCCGGGAGTACGACACCATCGAGCGGGAGGCCCAGGCCATTGCCACCGCCCGGGGCTGGGAGCTGCGGGATGTGGAACCGGCGGTGAAGGGCATGGCCAATATGATGGTCCGGGCCCGGATCGCCAGCGGAAACACCGATTCCAAGGTGGCGGCCATGATGATCCAGGGCAACACCCGGGGCATGATCGTGGGGCTGAAGGATCTGCACCAGTTCAACGGAGCCGATCCCCAGGTCAGTGTGCTGTCCCAGCGGCTCCTGGACTGCGAGAACGCCAACATCCGGCAGATGCAGTCCTTTCTCTAAGCGGTAAGGCAGGGTATCTCCCCTGCCTTACCGCTTTTTTGCACACGCCCGGCCCTTCCGGCATAACATAGGGATGTGAATTTGAAAGGAGGGACTCCTCTTTGGCAATTGGGAGAATTCAAGTCCACGCATTCACAAGCAGAGCCCAGATCCCCCTGCGGGATGTGGCGGTGGCCATCGTAGGGACGGATGGGTCGGTGATCTCGCTGGGGCTGACCAACCGCAGCGGTCTGCTGGACGCGCCGGTGGAGGTGGCGGTGCCGGAAGCATCGGCCAGCCAGTCGCCGGACACCGGGATCGTGCCCTATACCCGGGTCAACATCTACGCCCGGCTGGAAAACTTCGAGCAGATCGAGGCCAACGACGTCCAGGTCTTCCCCGAGATCACGACCCTGCAGGAATTGGAGATGGTGCCCCTGTCCGAGCTGCCGGATCTGTGGAACCAGAGTGAGATCTACAACACCCCGTCGCAAAATCTGTAAGGAGGTGGCCTATGCCCCCTGTTGTCCCCTACATACCCCAGAATATCACCGTTCACCTGGGCGCGCCCACGGCCAGCGCCGCCAATGTGACGGTGCCCTTCGTAGACTATGTAAAAAATGTGGCCTCCAGCGAAATCTACCCCACCTGGGGTGAAAGCGCCCTCCGAGCCAACATCCTGGCCATCGTCTCCTACGCCCTGAACCGGGTCTACACCGAGTTCTATCGCAGCCGGGGCTATGACTTTGAGATCACCAACTCCACCGCCTATGACCAGGCCTACGTTTACGGCAGGAGCTACTTTGAGAACATCTCCCGGCTGGTGGATGAGCTGTTCAACGACTACCTGCGCCGGCCCGGATTCTTGGAGCCCCTCGCCGCCAAATTCTGCAACGGAACCACCGTCACCTGCGAGGGAATGAGCCAGTGGGGAAGCCAAAATCTGGCCCAACAGGGCTACAATTCCGTTCAGATCCTCCGCAGCTACTACGGAAACGTGGAGATCGTCTCCAACGCCCCCATTCGAGGCGTCGTCTCCTCCTACCCCGGCACGCCTCTGCGGGTCGGCTCCTCCGGGCCAAACGTGGTGGTGATGCAGGTAGCGCTGAACCGCATCTCCCAAAACTACCCCGCCATTCCCAAGCTGGCCAGCGTGGACGGCATCTTCGGCAGCCGCACCCAGGCGTCGGTGCAGGCCTTCCAGCGGATCTTCGGGCTGGCGCCGGACGGGATCATCGGGCCCGCCACCTGGTACGCCATCATCCGGCTCTACACCGGCGTGACCATGCTCTCCGAGCTGCGGAGCCAGGGACAGCAGTTCTATTCCATCAACTGGTCGCCCCCCGGCGCCTTGCAGCAGGGCAGCACCGGGGAAAAGGTGCGGCAGCTTCAATATATGCTTTCCGTTCTGTCCAGCTACATTCCCAATATTCCGCCCCTGGCGGTGGACGGCATCTTCGGCTCCGGCACCCGGGCGTCGGTGCTGGCGGCCCAGCGGCGGTTCGGTCTGCCGGAGACGGGGGTGGTGGACAATGTCACCTGGGACGAGATTTACGACCAGTACTCCGGCATTGAAAACACCAGCCTCCGCAGCCGGGAGACCTTCCCCGAGTCCCTATCCGCCACTTCCGCAGCGCCGGTCATGGCATCCAGCGGAACGGCTCAGGTGGTCCAGGCGGGGAATTTCACCACGAACAGTCGGGCGCAGGCCCGGAGAACGCCCACCGGGCATAACGGCGGACAGGTGCGGTACAACCGGACCTCTACCTTTACCCAGTTCCCAGGGCGAGATCTTTGCATCGGCGTTCAGGATGTGGTGCGTTTGGAGGTGGTACGATGAGACCGGAAGATTCCTTTGTGGGCCAGCCGGTGCGGAGCTTGCAGACCATGCTCCGGGTCCTGGCAAAAGACGATCCCCATCTGCCCACGGTGGTGCCCGACGGCATCTACGGGCCGGAAACCATGCAGGCCGTCTCCGCCTTCCAGCGCCGGTGCGGTCTGCCCGCCACCGGCATCACAGATCAGGCCACCTGGGATCAAATCGTCCATGACTATGACCATGCGGAGATACGGCAGAATCCCGCCGCCCCGGTACAGGTCACCATGGACGCCGGCAAAGTTTTCAAAGCGGGGGAAAGCAGTCCCTATCTCTATCTGCTCCAGAGTATGCTCAAGGTGCTGTCCCAGGAGTACGCCAACCTGGAGGAGCCTCCCTACACCGGCTGTCTGGACCCGGGCACCTCCGAAACCCTGGCCGCCTTCCAGCTTTTAGCGGGTCTGCCCCCCACCGGGGAGCTGGACAAAGTCACCTGGAAATATCTGGCAAACCACTTCACCCAGGCGGCGGACCGAATTTCCAGAAGCTGCTGAAAAACGAAATCTCCCGGAAAAACCGGCGGGCCGCGGCGTTACGCGGTCCGCCGGTTTTGTCATGCCGGGCGGTTTGGTGGAAAACTTTCGGAAAAAGTATGGGCGTTTTGGCAGATTTGACTTGATTTACCGGCTCAATCAGTATATAATAAAGGACAAGTATGGCTCTGCCCTGCTTTGGAGGAAAAGACATGCGAATCAAAAACTGGAAAAAAGAGGTATGGACGATCCCCAATCTCCTGAGCCTGTTCCGTCTGGCGCTGATCCCGGTGTATGTGGTGATCTATCTCAATGCGGAAAAGCCTGCCCATCACTTCCTGTCCGCCGCCATTCTGGCGGTATCCTGCCTGACGGACATGATCGACGGAAAAATCGCCCGCAAATATAATATGATCTCCACCCTGGGCAAGATCCTGGACCCGGTGGCGGATAAGGCCACCCAGTTCACCCTGATCATCTGCCTGGCGGTGAAGTACCCGGTGCTGTGGTATCTGATGGGCCTGTTTGTGGTGAAGGAGGGGTTCCAACTCATCGCCGGGAGCATCAGCCTGAGCAAGGGCCGGATGCTGGACGGAGCGCTGCTCACGGGCAAGATCTGCACCACCATTTTGTTCATCAGCCTGATCTTCCTGGTGCTGGTGCCTCAGATGGCGGAGAGAACCGTGACCATCATCGCCATTGTGGACAGCTTGTTTATGCTGGTCGCCTTTGGGGATTATCTCATCGCCTACTTCTGGAAGGGCGCGGACAAAATTCACGATTTAAAACAGGAAGAGTAAAAGTAAAAAAATACGCGGCGGCCAAAATGGCCGCCGCTTTGGTATGTTTGTTGAGCGTTCAGACGGGGCCTGTCACAGGTACGCCGTCGGCTTATCCGCAGAATTTCCACGGCATCGGTTTTCCCCGCCCCATCTGTATCTCTGGAGATAGTATACCACAGATTTGGGAAAAGTGGTGAACTTTTTTTGAATTATCTCTGAAAAATTTGTAGAAAATGATTATCCCAACTTGATCATTTTGCACAGCACCCGGTAGCCGAACAGACAGAAGGAGCCCCGCAGCTTCCAGGGCATCCAATAGACAAAGATGGGCAGGCCCTTGGTACGCAGATATTTGTACAGCTTCGGATCGTTTTCCTTGATATGGTCCCACAGCTCCTGGTAGGCCTGCTTCCGCTCCGGCGCGTCCCCGCCGCTGCAGCAGAACATAATGGTGTTCATCATGATGGCCCCCAGGCAGTGGAGCATATAATTCCGGAGACCGGATTCGTAGGTCATGATCTGGTCGTAGGAGTAGGCGTCCAGCATCCGGCGCATCACCCGGATCTGCTGATCATAACGAGTGATAATATTTTTCTCTGTTACAGACTGGTCTCCCCGGCCGATGAAATAGTGGTACAGGTCCACGTCCAGGTAGTAGAGCTTCTTGGCGTGGGGCAGCGGGTAGTAGGCAAACAGGTTGTCCACATAGAAGGTATGCTCCGGCAGCTCCACCCCGCAGTCCCGCAGCAGCTGGGTCTTGTACATGACGCTGTGCATCAGCAGCACCTGGGCGCCGTAGAAGGGCTTGACCTCGCTCCAGGTGAACAGCCGCCCCACGGGAAAGTGGGACCGCCACTCCCGGACAAACTGGGTTTGGTCCTGGGCGTGGTCATAGATGAAGTTGGTAAAGTACAAGTCGGCCTCGATGCCCTTGGAGACATGGCCCCGGACGGTGTCCAGCAGGGCCTTGAGGGCTTTCTCGTCCACCCAGTCATCGGAGTCGATGACCTTGTAATAAAGGCCGGTGGCCTCCTTCAGACCGTGGTTGACGCCCGCGCCATGGCCGCCGTTGGGCTGGTGGATGGCCCGGATGATGGTGGGATATTGCTCGGCAAAGCTATCGGCGACGGCGCCGGTATTGTCCTTAGAGCCGTCGTTGATGATGAGAATCTCCACTTCCTCCCCGCCGGTCAGGAGAGTCTCCACCGCATGATGGAGGTAATCCTGGGAATTATAGCTGGGAATGGCGAAGCTGATAAGTTTCATAAGGGTCGGTCACATCCTTTCTGTAATAGCATACCACATTCTTTTCCAAAATGGAACCCCCAAGGCGGAATTGATTGAAAAAATAACGGAAATAAAAAGATTCTTTCGAGGGAAAGGGGCATACTAGCATCAGAAAGGAGGGAGTTTTATGGAATGGAAAGGATGGGCCCTGGCGATGGGGATCGGCGCCACTGCTGGCGCTGTGGCGATCCTGATGATGCCCCGCACCAACCCTGCCCGCCGGCTTGCCGCGCAGGCCGCCGACAAGGTAGAGGACGCCGCCTGGAAGGTGTCCGACAAGATCAGCCAGAAGTTCGACTGAGCTTCCGGCGGGCCGTAACCGCCGGTCTGAGGGCCATCGTACCGCCGCCCGGTAACGCCGCCGCGGCGGGGTGATGGCCCTCCCCTGCTTTTTGGGGCTTGCTTTTTCCTCCGTTTGGGCGTATGATGGAGGAAAGGGGGGCAAAGGTCATGGGTTGGAGCTTTTGGGGCGGATTTCTGGCGGTGGCGCTGATCCTGATCGTGGCGGGCGTCCTCCTGCGGAATCGGATCCGGGCGTTTTCCCGGCGGATTTTCGGCAGGCCGGATCTTCTGGGCGCTCTGGAAGCGCTGGAGGATCCAGCCCAGGCCGCTCCCCGCTCTCTCAATGGGATGGACCGGCTGCTGCTGCCCCAGATCCTCCGGGATTTCCCGGATTTTGACCTGCGCCAGGCCAAGGAGGCCGCGCAGGCCTATCTGCGGGAGAACCTGGCGGGAAAAGAGGAGCTGCGGATCCACAACGTGGTGCTTTCGCAGTATTTTCCCGCCCTGGTAGAGAAAACCACGGTTTTTCAGGCCGCTGTGAGCTTCCGGGAGGGCGGTGCCACAGTTCAGAAACGGTACGATCTGAGCTACGCCTACCGGTTACCCGGAGGCGCCGGCGCCAACTGTCCAAACTGCGGAGGCGTCCTGGCGCCCGGGCAGCTGCAATGCGCCTACTGCGGCTCCTGGGTCGCCAACCCCATGGGCGCGGTCTGGTCCTTTTCCCGGATGGAAGAAACGTAAAATAAATGCCTTGGGGCAGCTTCCAATAAAACGAGATCGCTGCCAAACAGGCGTGCGACAGAGCAATCAGCCATACGCGGAAATCAATCCGGGTGTGGCTTCCTTTTTGTCTGCCTTTACATTTTGATCGAGTCCACCGAAAGTATTATTTGAAATTCTCTAGAATTTCCTTTTTAAGATTTTCACCCGATTCCCCAGGCCAGAAGAAGGATCGGGAGCTCCGTAACCGTCAGGGCCAATAGGAGGGCGGGGACCGGGGTGGGGGCGGGACGGGAGAAGGCGGTGACGATCCAGGCGGCCAGGACGGTCAGAGCCAGGCCGGCAAGCTGCGCGGACAGCAGCAGGGCCAGCACGCTCACAAAGTCCGGCAGCCAGGCAAAGCCTTCAATCGCCCCCGCCTGGGCCGGCAGGTCCGGCGGACCGTAGGTCCAAACGGCCCAAAGAAGCCGGGGCAGCGTCCCAACCGCCCAGGTCAGCAGGGCCAAAATGCCGGTCCACAGGGTTTTGTACCGCCGGACCCGCCGGGTTTGGCCGGAGGCCGTGAGCTGGAGGGTCATGGCGCTCTCCCGCTCCGCCGGGTACAGCCCCGCCAGGGCCAGGGAGAGGACAAAAAACGCCTTCCCCAAGTCCCAAAGCCCGTCCCGGAGGCCCTCCTGGCCGAAATAAGCCCGGTAAAGGGTCTGGTCCAGATACCGCTGGCCGGGCTTCAACGCGCGGTACTGCTCCTGGGCCTCCCGGAAGGGCTGCTCCGCCGCCAGCTGCCCGTAAAGCTCCGTGTCCCAGGGCGCGGCGGCAAAGGCGCTGGTCAGCTCCTCTAAGCGGGCCGCCTCGGCGGTCAGGTAGGCGTCCTTTTCCGGACTAGGGTCGCCTGCTAGAATTTGACTGTACATCCGGTAAAAATAGCCATATTCCGTATTTTCCGCGCCGCGGGGGACGTAAGAGGCAACTTGCGCCAGGGCCAGGAGGAACAGCAGCAGGGCCGCCCGCTGGGTCCGAAACAGCTTCCGCCCCTCCCAGAGGAACAGATTCGTGTGCCTGGGCGCCCGGGGCAAGGGCAGGGACCACCGGAACTTCCTGGGAACGGCGGGCAGGAAGCAGAACAGGCCCAGCCCGGTGAGGGTGGATAGAATGCCCATCCCCGCCAGTACCGCCAGGGCCGTCCAGGGCCGGGAAATGGGCGTGCCCATCCAATTCAAATAGGCGGCGCTCTGGACCAGTTCCTCCAGCCGGGCCAGCCGGGTCAAGCTGAACACCCGAAGCCACAGATTTCCGGACTCCCCTGCCCACCAGGCGCCCCCCAGCATGGCGGCCAGGGCCAACACCGCCAGAATGGGGCTTCCGGTGGCGCATCCCGCCGCCAGGCAGATCCCCGCCCAGCTCAAAGCCCAGAGGAGCTTCCAGAGGGCGTAGATTGCAACATATCCCCCGACGGACAGAGGCGCGGGGCAGGCTTCAAAGCCGTAGACTCCCTGAATGGGCTGGGTCCAGGCGCCCAGGCCCAGGGTTCCGGCGGCAACCGCCAGGTCCGTCAGCAGCAGGGCTGCCCAGACGGCCCCGGTCAGGCAGGCCAAAACCGCCCATTTCCGGCGGAAAAGCGCCGCCCGGCCCCGGCGGGTGGGGCGGCTCAGGACCATGCCCCCGCTCCGGCGCTCCAGGGTGGTCAGCACCAGTGCGCCGGCCAGAACGGCGACGCCCAGGGCCAGGTCCATGCCCCGGTCCGTCAGCAGCACCTCCATCCCGCCCTGGAACACCGGTTCCGGCGTGACGCCCGCCAGGGCTTCATAGGCGGCCTGGCCCCGCTTCAGGGAGCGGGCCTCGAAGCTGTCCGCCGGACCGAGAAGGCCCAGCCGCTCCTTCAGGGCGGCGTCGTCCACCAACCCCTGACGGAAGGCGTCATAATCCCGGGCGGCGGCGATTCGATCCCGGGCCACCGTCAGCAGGGCCAGCTCCGCCCAGGGCCGCTGGGTGTAGCGCAGGGGCGGGGCCGCCGTGGGGTCCTCCAAAAGGGCAATGTCCGCCTCCAGCGTATCCGGCGCGGCGTAGACCTGCCGGATCTGCGCCATGGTGTAACCCCCCAGATCCTGGGTACAGCGGAGGAAAAACCAGATCCCGTTTCCCACCAGCACCCCCAGGAGCAGCAGGCAGATCTGGACCTGGGCCAGGAGCTTTTTCCATTCGTATCTCATAGCCCCGCCTCCGGGCCGAAGAAGCGCAGATACACATCGTCAAGCGTGGACGCCGCCTCCACCGCCCCCTTTGGCGGCGTGGGCGTCAGGAGCCGGATGGCCACCTGATCCCCCGCCCGGGCGATGCCGCAGACCTGTCCCAGGCTTTGTGCGGCCTCCACCTGGTCTTCGTCCACCGTCAGGCTCCAAACCTGGCCAGCCATGGCCTTGAGCAGGGCCTCCGGGGTCTGCTGACACAGGACCTGGCCCCGGTCCAGCAGGATCAGCTCCTTGGCGATAAATTCCACATCCGGCACCACATGGGTGGAGAGAATGACGATTTTATCCAAAGCGACCCGGCCAATGAGGTTCCGAACGGCGATCCGCTGCTCCGGGTCCAGCCCGGCGGTGGGCTCGTCCAGAACCAGAATGTCCGGGTCATGGATCAAAGCGGCCGCGATGAGCAGCCGCTGCTTCATTCCGCCGGAAAAGCCGCCAATGGGCTCGTGCCGCACCCGGGCCAGGGACAGCAGCCCCAGGGCCCAGGGGATCCGCGCTTTGGCGGCTTTCCGGTCCATCCCGTGAAGGGAGGCCATGTAAAATAGAAATTCGTCGGCGGTGAAGGTGGGGTAAAAGGCCGGCTGCTGGGGGCAGTAGCCCAGGCGGCCCCGGAAGGCCGGCCCCAGGGCCCGAATATCCCGGCCGTCAAAGGTGATCCGGCCCCGGGTCTGCTCCAGATTCCCGGTGAGGATATTCATCAAAGTGCTTTTTCCCGCCCCGTTGGGGCCCAGAAGGCCGTAAATTCCCGGAGTCAGGGTCAGGTCGATCCCCTTCAGCGCCTGCTTCCGGCCATAGTTTTTCACCAGGCCCTCAAAACACAGCTCCATATCCCCACCTCAGATCCGCTGGGCCCGGTCGTAGCGCTCGGCGTAAAAATCGTCCTTTTGGATGATGAAATCGCCGCTGTTCCCCTCCCATTTGCCGATAAAGCAGCTCTGGGTCTCTTCAAGGATGCTGAACATCATGCCGCTGGTCAGCCCGCCGTTTTCCATATGGACCAGTTCCCCGGAGCCGGCGGCCTGATAATAGACGTCGTAATGGTTGTTTTCGTCCTTGGTGATGGCGAAAACATGGTCGTCCTGAATCCAGTAATTGACGATATTGGGCAGGGTCAGCTCTTTGCCGGCGGTTTCGCTCTCCAGATCGTAGACATAGACGCTGTCCCCCACTTGATAGACCACTTTATAGCCGTAGACCGCGTTGGGGTCCGCCGTCAATTTCAGGCCCCCCGCTTGGTCCGCCACCACGGCGCGCCCGCCGGTGTCCAGGTCCCACAGCTCCAAAAGAGAATCGACGCGGTCATTGGCATTGGCGCTGTTGGGATCGTGCCGGTAGGATCTCAGCAGCAGCTTATCGCCCTTCATGGCGAGGACGGTCTGCTCCTTCTCCCCATTGTCGTCGAACAGAAACCGCGTTTCGCCGGTGGCCAGGTCCATCAGGTACACCTTCGCCTCGGTTTGTTCCAACACCTGGCCGTCCTCGATGGAGCGGGTAGTCCAGCTCTCCCGCAGGATGCACCGCCCGCCCTCAAAAAGGGGGAACGTGATCTGGACGAATCGGTTTTCCTCATTGGTCCACTGGCGGAGCTGACGAATTTCGCCGGTGGATAGATCCTTTTCCAAAAACGCGGCGCCGCTCCCCTCCCGGTTTTCCAGGCCATAGAGCTTGCCCCGGTACTCGATGACGGAGGTGACATTCCCAAAATAGGCCCGGCAAGAGGTGTCGTTATGGGCGCAGCCCACCTGTGCGCACAACGCGGTGTACTTCCCGGACGGAACATCGTAAAACGATACGGAGCCGGCGCAGACATAGAAGCCGTCGGCGCTGGTGCAGGGGATCCGCCCGGAGATGTTAAACCCCGCGAAGCTGCGGTTCTCCATGGGCAGCATGGCCCTGCTTTGGCTGGGCTGGACGGCTTGGGCAGTCGTAGAATCACTGGGCGGCGCCGTCTCCGCCGGGTTTCCCCCGCATCCCGCCAGAACCATCAGCGCAAGGCCTGCCGCGCCGATTCGCCTTACCCAACCAAAACGAGCCATCTTCGCTACCTCCAGTTATTGATGTAAATGGATCGGGAGAACATCGTCTGTGTCAGCGGAAATCGTGGCTGCGAATAGGCTATATCCCCCCTGCGTTTATTATACTTTCCGGTTTTCCGAAAGTCAACGAATCCGCAACCAACGCCATCTTTTATGTAATGAACGCATACTTTAAAACAGTTGGGAATCTCCGCCGCGAACTGGAACCGGCAGGCGGCTTTTCCCATCCGGCCCTTGCCTCACCCCCTCATGAGCAGGTACGCGTTTTTGATCCGCGGATATTTTCGGGCGCTGACCGGCAGTTCCGTCCCATTATCCAGGAGGGCGCCGTCATGATGGAGCCTTTTCAGGCGGCGCCCGTTCACCAAAAAGCTCTTGTGGATCCGCAGGAACCCTTTTTCGGAAAGCTGCTTCTCCAAATCTGCCAGCGCGGCGTAGCACTGGTATTGCCGGCAGCTCTGGCCGGACTGAACATGGATCACCACCTGCCGAAGCTGGGATTCAATATAGAGAATGTCCTGAACCCGCAGATCCATCACTTCCCCATTGGCCTTGATTTTCAGGGTCTGCCGCCGGCGATTCAACTGCCGCACCGCCAGATCCAGGCAGGCCGGCAGCTTTTCCTCCGCCTCAAACTTCATCACATAACGAAACACCTGGACCTCGTACCCCTCCGGGGCGTACTCGATGTAATTGGTGATAAAAATAATGACGGCGTCCTGCCGCAGGGTGCGGATCTTCCGGGCAATATCCATACCGTTATAGTCTCCCTGGGCCAAATCGATGTCCAGCAGGGCCAGATCACAGCTGGCCAGGATCCGCTGGCCGATCCCGGACAGGTCGGTGCTGGTGTGGATCTGCACCGGGATCCCCATTTGGGCCATGCTGTCCGAGACAATGCGCCGCAATTTTTCCAGCACCGCCGGCTCATCATCGCAGATCACAATTCGGAACATTCCGCTCCCTCCATTCTCAGGCCCCAGGCGCGGCTGCCTGCCGCGCTGCCCTTTTTCCATCATTATACTGGATTTCTTTCATTTTTCAAGAGGATCGCTTCCCAGCGAAAATGCTTCTATAGATCGTTTGCCCCCAAAATAAATGGACGGCGGCCGCTAATTTCTTTTGATAAAAATCGGCGTTCATTACATAAAACTAGGCGTCTATTACCGATTCGTGGATTCTCCGGCCGCCTTGTGCTATACTGTGTCAAGCGGATGGGGGGCATTTTGTCGGAGCTTTGGGGGGAGAGCGGCGGAAAAGTTTACATAATTGATGCAAAAACGATGCAAAGAAGATGCGTTTTTGATGCAGCGGCGGCTTAACTTTAATTCAGCGGAAGGGCAAGGCCCTTCCGGCGGAGATTATACAAAAGACTAACTATTAGATGTCAAGAGGGAAAATGAAAAAAAGAGAAGATGGGAAGGTGGATCGCGAGACGGCAAAAAGGGTATAGGAGAACAGGCACCCGTGAGGGCGCCGAAAGCAAAGGATGAGGGAAAGAGGTTACGCGGCCGTCGCCGGCCGGTATGGCAGTCCGGATTTTTCCATGGCATAGATGAGCCGCACCAACTTTTTGGCGGCATGGGAGATGGCAACATTGTAATG
>CANRHF010000032.1 GCA_947630345.1 uncultured Oscillospiraceae bacterium
GGGGCCAGGGTCATGTTGTCCAGAATGGTCATGTGGGGGAACAGATTGAAGTGCTGGAAGACCATGCCCATTTTCTGGCGGTGAATGTCGATATTGAGCTTGACAGTCTTGCCCTCTTCGTTTTTGTATTTTTTCTTGGTGATGTCCACCCCGTCGAAGAGGATGGAGCCGGAGGTGGGCGTTTCCAGCAGGTTCAGACTCCGCAGGAAGGTACTCTTGCCGGAGCCGGAGGGGCCGATGACCACCATGACATCACCCTTGTTCACATCCACGGTGACGCCGTCCAGGGCGTGGAGGGCGCCGCGATTGTAGTATTTGCACAGGTCCTTGACCTGGATCAGCTTATCGCTTGTCGCCACGGCGCATTCTCCTTTCAAAATAGGCAATGATCTTGCTGGTGGGGAAGGTGAGGCAGAAGTAGACGCAGGCCGCGATGATGGCCGGCTCGCCCATGGAGTAGATGGCGGTTTTTACCGAGTTGGCGGCGAACATGAGCTCCTGGACGCCGATGGTGTAGCAGATGGAGGACTCCTTGATGATGGTCACGAACTCATTGGCGATGGCGGGGAGAATGTTCTTGATGGCCTGGGGCAGGATGATGAACCGCATGGTCTGCACCGGGGTCATGCCCAGGCTCCGGGCGGCTTCGGTCTGGCCCAGATCGATGCTCTGAACGCCGGATCGGATGATCTCGCTTAAGTAGGCCGCCGAGTTGAAGGACAGGGCGATGACGCCGGGGAAGAACCGCTCAAAGGGAATGATCCCAAAGAGCCGGAAGGTGGGCAGCTGCACCCCCGCCAGCAGGACATAGTAGACGATGAACAGCTGTACCAGCATGGGGGTGGCCCGGAGGACCTCCACATACACCGTGGCCAGGGCCTTTAGAGGCCAGAACTTGCTCATTCGGGCCAGGGCGACAAAAAGCGCCAGAATAAATCCGAACAGCACGGTAAGGGCGGACAGACAGAGGGTGCAGATCAGGCCATCCCGGAACAGCATCCAGAATTTGAACGCGGCCTGGAAGCCTTCAATGGAAATCATATCGCGTTGCTCCTTTCAGCCCTTTCCCCCGGAGGGAGCCCCGGGGGAAAGAATGGATTTTTAGATGTAGATTGGATTGGGAAGGCTTATTCGGTGGGCGCTTCGGTGGCATCGGTAGGCTGGCCGTTCTCGCCCAGCAGGCCTTCGTAGGTGTTGCCGCTGGCCAGGATGTTGGCCTCTTCCACGAAGCCGGCGAAGGTGCCGTCGGCCAGAGCGGTGGCCAGGACCTTGTTCACGGCGGCCAGCAGGGGGCCGTTGCCCTTGCTCACGCCGATGACGGAACCCTCGGCGTCATAGGGCACCGGATGGAGAACCTTCAGCTCGGGGTAGTTTTTGGCGTAGGTCTCGGCCACCACGCTCTCGATGAAGGCTCCGTCCAGCTTCCCGGAGATCAGCTCCGCAATGATATCGGTGACCTTGGGCAGCTGCACGATGTCCGCGTCGGGGGTGTTCTCCTGGGCCAGGCCGTACTGGATGGAGCCCATCTGGGCGCCGATGTGGTACTCCGCCTTGTTGGCGTCGGCCAGGGTGGGGAACAGGTCGGCTTTGTCCTGAACGGTGACGAAGGACTGGCCGCCGGTGTAGTACACGTCGGAGAAATCCATGGACTTCTCCCGGTCCGGATCGGGGGAGTAGCCCGCCATGCTCAGATCGCACCGCTTGGCGCCCAGCTCATTGATGGTGCCGTCGAAGTCCATGGGCACGATCTCCAGGGTCAGGCCCAGCTGGTCGGCGATGTACTGAGCCAGAGCCATGTCAAAGCCCGCCAGCTTGGGAACGCCGTCTTCCAGGGCGTAGAACTCATAGGGAGCGAAGTCGGGGGAGGTGGCCACGGTCAGGGTGCCTTCCTTCACGGTTTTCAGCAGGGGTTTCAGCTCCTCCAGGCTCATGGAGGCGTAGTCGGTGTCGTCCTGGACCTGTTCGGCGTTGCAGCCCGCCAGCAGGCTCAGCAGCAGGCAGGCGCAGAGGGTCAGCGCGAAGAATTTTTTCATAACTAAAATATCTCCTTTTTCAATTCTCTGAATGTTGCGGCTTCTTTTTGGAACGTGTGCATTATACAACGCATATTATCCATAGTCAAGTGGATAATCATCCAATCTTGCTGGTAAAATCGACTTCAAAAACTGGGAAAACACACAAAAATATTCAAAATCAAAGAGAATAAACGGATATTCGTTTGAAATATCCATTTTGAAAGTGGAATATACTTACGTTTTTAATGAATAATATTCATTTTCATACCCCGCTTGGATTTTTTTGGGCAATTTGCTGGTTGTAAAAGCGGGGGATTCATTGTATAATACATTAGTTAACGGACTAGAATCATTAGGGGGCATTTTCTTGATTTCTCGCAATCGCGGCCAGCTTTTGGCAAAATACCTGGTTCCCGGCACCCATGTCCATCTGGTGGGCATCGGCGGGGTCTCCATGCGGCCTCTGGGTCTGGTGCTGAAGGGCATGGGCCTGAACGTCACAGGGTCGGACATGACTGCCTCCGCCTCCACCCAGGAGCTGATGGACCAGGGGATCCCCGTGACCATCGGCCATCAGGCGGAAAACATCCGGGGAGCGGACTGCATCATCCGCACCGCCGCCGCCCACAACGACAATCCCGAGATTGCCGCGGCCCGGATGATGGGCATTCCGGTGTTCGAGCGGGCCCAGGCCTGGGGCGTAATCATGCGGGCCTATAAAAACGCGGTGTGCATTGCCGGCACCCACGGCAAGACCACTACCACCTCCATGGTGACCCACATTCTCATGGCCGCCAACGCCGACCCCACGGTGATGATCGGCGGCTACCTGCCTCTGCTCCACGCCGGGCACCGGGTGGGCAAGGGAGACACCATTATATTGGAGAGCTGCGAATACTGCGATTCCTTTTTGAACTTTTCCCCCACCATCAGCGTGATTCTCAATATCGAGGAGGACCACCTGGACTATTTTAAGGATTTGAAGGACATTCAGAAGTCCTTCCGGCAGTTTGCCGAGCTTGCCGCCGCCGGTGTGCTTGCCAACGGGGACGATCCCCACGTTTCTGAGGCGTTAAAGGGCCTGTCCTATGTGACCTTCGGCCTGGGGGAGCGGAACCGGATCCACACGGCGAACATGAGCCCTGACTGGCGCCACTTCGACGTGATCTGTGACGGGGAAAAGTACTGCCACCTTTCCCTGGGGGTCCTGGGGCAGCACAACGCCAAAAATGCCCTGGCGGCGGCGGGCGCCGCCTGGATGCTGGGGATCCCCGGTGAAGCGGTGGCCGCCGGACTGGCGGAATTTCGGGGCGCCGGACGGCGGCTGGAATTTAAGGGCCACTTCAATGGGGCGGACGTGTACGATGACTACGCCCACCATCCCGACGAACTGGCGGCGACCATGGAGGCGGTGCGCTCCCTGGGCTACAAGCGGATCGTCCTGGCCTTCCAGCCCCATACATACTCCCGCACCCGGGCCATGTTCGATGATTTTGTCCGGGAGCTGAAAAAGGCGGATCAGCTGATTTTGGCGGAGATCTATGCCGCCCGGGAGCAGAATACCATCGGGGTGTCCTCCATGGATCTGCAGCAGCAGATCCCCGGCTCGGTGTACTGTGAGACCCTGCCGGAGGTCACCGCCTGCCTGCGGGAGCTGGCCCAGCCGGGGGACGTGATCCTCACGGTCGGCGCCGGGGACATCTACCGGGCGGGCGAGGCGCTTCTGCGATAAAAAACGCCCCGCCAAATTGGCGGGGCTGGGATCAACCGGGCTCTATTCGTCTTCCAGAACCAGATGGTCCACGCCGCTGAGCTGGAACTCATCCATATACCGGTCCATGCGGGAGACGATCTCCTCGTAATTTTCGTCGGTGATCTCCGCGTAATCCATGTCCCGGCGGGAAAGCTCCTCCGCCAGGATCTCATAGAATACGTTGTCCTCGTAGTAGGCAATGGCCTCGTGGATGCCGCCCTCGGCATAGGCCTGGGAGGGGACGTTTTCCCCCTGCCACCGCTCCACCAGAGCGCCCATGCCCACGCTGCGGCACAGGCCGAAGAGCTTGCTCTCCAGATCATCATAGTCTTTGAACCGGTCGTCGCCCCGGGTGGAATTCAGGACCCAGTTTCCGATATACACCAGATCCAGCAGGCGGCGAAATTCCTTCGGCGTCAGTTCAAGCTGCATTTTGGGCCTCCTTTCTGGGCGCGCGCCCCTGTCCTTTCCTATATTATAGCACGTTGTTTCCGTATTTCCAGATGATTTTTGAAAAATCCGCGGTTTTTTATTCCGCGGGCACCGGGAGGGTTCTTCCATGAAAAAATTAAGCGTCTGCGTCCTGTTTGGCGGCATGAGTCCGGAGCATGAGGTTTCTCTGCGCTCCGCCGAGTCGGTGCTGAACAACATGGACCCGGAAAAATACAATATTTTCCCTGTGGGCATCACTAAGGAGGGGGACTGGCTGCTGTTTACCGGCCGGGACTATTCTATGCTGCCCTCGGGCCAGTGGCGCACCTATCCCGGCAACCGCCGGGCGGCCATTTCTCCGGTGCGGGGCCAGGGCCTGCTGAGCTTTGAGGGGGAAAACGTGGTGCGGGAGCATATCGACGTGGTGTTCCCGGTGCTCCACGGGGAGAACGGGGAGGACGGGGCCATGCAGGGTCTGCTCCAGCTCTCCGGGATCCCCTATGTGGGCTCCCATGTGGCGGCCTCCGCTGTGGCCATGGACAAGACCCTGACCAAGCTGGTGGTGGACAATGCCGGCATCCCCCAGGCCAAGTGGAGCCTGGTGCGCCTAGGCGACCTGGATAACCGGATGGACGCCGTTCTGGACGGCCTGGAGGCCCGTTTTTCCTATCCCATGTTCGTCAAGCCGGCGGGGACCGGATCTTCCGTAGGCGTCTCCAAAGCCGCCTCCCGTGAGGACCTGCGCCGCGCTCTGCTGGAAGCGGGGATCTATGATGAGAAGATTCTGGTGGAGGAATTTATCGACGGCCGGGAGATCGAGGTGGCGGTAATGGGCAACGAAAGCCCGGTGGCCTCCATCTGCGGGCAGATCGACTCCGGCGCGGAGTTTTACGACTACAATGCCAAGTATATCACCGACACGTCCACTGCCTACATTCCCGCTCAGATCGATGAGGAGGTGGCGGAGCAGGTCCGGGACATGGCGGTGCGGATCTATCAGGTGATCGGCTGCCGGGGTCTAAGCCGGGTGGATTTCTTCGTGACCTACAAGGACAACCGCCCGGTTTTCAATGAGATCAACACCCTGCCGGGCTTTACCTCCATCTCCATGTACCCCAAGCTTTTTGCCGCCAGCGGCATCCCCTACGGCCAGCTCATCGACGAGCTGCTGCGGCTGGCCCGGGAGGTCAGACGATGAATATTCCGGTGCTGCTGTCCATCCGGGGCCGCCAGTCCTATTCCGGTCAGGACCCGGAGACGGTGGAGCTGGTCACCGAGGGCACCCTAACCCCCTGGCAGCAGGGATGGCTCCTCAGCTATGAGGAGAGCGACCTGACCGGGTTGGAGGGTGTGACCACCACCTTCACCGCCGAGCCGGAACAGATCACCCTGACTCGGAAGGGCCCCCTCTGCTCCCAGATGGTGTTTCGCAAGGGCATGAGCCATGATTCTCTGTACCAGATGGACTTTGGCGCGTTGATGGTCACGGTCACCGCCACGGAGGTGACCTATGAGCTCAGCGAAAAGGGAGGCACCATCGACCTGGCCTACCACATTGAGATCGAGCAGTCCGCAGCGGGGGACATTGACTACCACTTAGAGGTAAGCCCCCTCCCATCCAATTAAAAGACGCCGGCTCCGGGCAAATGCCCGAAGCCGGTAATTTTTCGTTAACCGCTGCCGCCGGCGCCTACGCCGCCGCCGGTGAGCAGATCGTCGGGGATGCTCATGATGATCTTGCAGATGACCTCGTCCCGGGGGTCGTAGCGGGAGTAGGACTCCTCCTCCCGGGAGATCAGGGCGTCGGTATCCCGGTCGTATTTGCACCGGTAGGTCTGCACCTCGTAGCCGGTATAGGGGGTGACAATCACGTCTCCGTCCACATAGTGGCCCTCGTTGCCGAACTCCATCTCCTTATACACGGTGGTGTAGTCGATGGTCTCCAGAATTTCATATTCCAGCTTCACATAGTAGTCCTTGTCGTCAATGCCCAGGAGCCGGACGGTGACCTGGTCCGGTTCCAGACTGGCTTCGATGCGCAGGGGATACTTCGTAGAGTTGCGGAATTTGAAATCGATGGTTCCCCAGTTGATGGTGGCGTCCATGCCCAGAGGGACATAGGTGGGCGCGAACATATGGCAGTCCCGCTCCACGATCTCCAGATCCGCCACCATAGTGCAGTAGTACAGCGTGGAGGACACCTGACAGATGCCGCCGCCGATGGTCTTTACCGTCTCGCCGGACACATAGGCGTCCCCGGGGCGGTAGCCCTTCTCCTCAGTGCGTTGGCCCAGGGTGTCGTTGTAGGAAAACACGTCCCCGGGCTGCATCACCAGACCGTTGATGGCCTGGCAGGCCAGGCGGAGGTTCTGGGTCCGGTCCGTGTCGCTGGGGTCGTAGGGGGAGGAGTAGGAGGCCAAAACATCCCGGAACTGATTCGTGACGGTGGCCGCGGTGACCGCGGGCTCGATCCGCTCCAGGGGGATCCGCAGCACGTCGCCGGGCTGGGCGGCGCTGAGCTGGGCCCGGGCGTCCTCCAGATCAAAGCCGTAGCCGTAGCTTCCCGGAGACAGGACGGTGTAGGTCTTCTCGTCGATCTCGGCGTCTACCGGGGCCACATAACAGCTCTCATAGATGGCATCCAGATCCACCGACGCGATGCCCATCTGCTCCTGGGGAATCTCCACAAGGAACCGATTTTCATTGTAAGCCTCCAGGATCTGCCGGGTCAGGGCGTCGGCGTCCAGGCTTAATTCGGTGCCCAGGGTGATCACCAGGGTCTGGCTTTCGGCGTTGGGCTGATCCATCGCCAGGCTTGGCTGTTCTCCTTCTAAATGCCACTCCGCGCCGGTCTGAAATTCCGCGCCCAGCATACTCACCGCCCGGCTGATCGCGTCCATATCCAGGTTGAGGCGGTTCGTCAGGTCCACCGTATAGCCGTCGGTCCGGGCCTGCTCCTGGGCCTGTTCCTGCTCCTGCTGAGAGCCCCGGCGGCCGTATTCATAGGCCTCCCGGGCCACAGCGGCGGCGTCCAGCTGGATCTTGGTGCTTTCGGGGTTCAGCTCGACGCTCTTTTCGCCCACTCGAACCACCATGGCCTGCCGGTTGTAGGTGTCGTCGGCGGCCCTGCGTAGGGCGTCCTCCGCCTCCTTCTGAGTCATGCCGCCCAAATCGATCCCGGCGGCGAAGACTCCTTGATAGATGGTCCCGCCGCTTTCCCAGGGCTTGGTGATCAGCAGGAACAGCGCGGCCAGCACCGCCACCAGTAAAACGGTAGCCAGCACGGCGATCAGCGCTGCGTTAACTGGAGGCTCCTGCCGGGCGGTCTGATGCTTGCCCCGGTATTTTTTCTTACGAGCCATTTCCTTTCCTCCTCCGCAAAGTGAGAGCTCCTCTTTTCTGTGGTATTATTGTATCACAGTTTTCCGTAAATTCAATGGCACGGGACAAATTGTAACAAATTGTTAATTTCCGGGAACCACGTTCGCGTATTTTCCCAGGAAGGCTTTGGCCTGCTTCAGACTGTCCACCCCGCCGGCCAGCCGGAGCCGCAGCACCGGTACCTTGCTGTTTGCCAGCAGCTGCACCCGGTTCTTGTACTCCGGCATGGCGCATAGGGCGCTGACCGCCTGGAAATCCAGCTGCCCCAGGGTGAACAGCAGATCCCCGGCCTTTTGCCGAATGTCCCGGATGCCCAGGCTCTTGGCCTTTGCCCGGAGCAGGGCAATGTCGATCAAATTGAGGACTCCCTTGGGCGGCTCGCCGTACCGGTCCACCACCTCGTCCAGCAGGTCGTCAGCGTCTGCCTGGGTGCGGATGGCCGCCATCCGGCGGTACAGATCCATCCGTTCCTCTCCACGGGCCACATAGGAGGCGTCCACGTTGGCGGTGACGTTGAGATCGGCGGTGCAGTCCGGCTCCCGGGGCTTTTCCCCCCGCTCCTCCAGCACCGCCTCGTCCAGGAGCTTGAGGTACATATCGTAGCCCACGGAGAGCATATGCCCCGACTGCTCCGCACCCAGCAGATTGCCCGCGCCCCGAATTTCCAGATCCCGCATGGCGATCTTGAAGCCGGAGCCGAACTCGGCAAAGTCCCGGATGGCGGAGAGCCGCTTTTCCGCCACCTCCGTCAGCATTTTGTCCGGCCGGTAGGTGAAGTAGGCGTAGGCATGGCGGGTGGACCGGCCCACCCGGCCTCGGAGCTGGTGGAGCTGGCTCAGGCCGAACCGGTCGGCGTTTTCGATGATCAGGGTGTTGACGTTTGGAATGTCCAGACCCGTCTCGATGATGGTGGTGCACACCAGGATCTGGATCTGCCCGTCCGCCATGGCCTGCATCACTTCCCCCAGAGCGTCCTCGCCCATCTTCCCGTGGGCCACGGCGATGGAGGCTCCGGGGATCCGCTTTTTTAGGGCGGCGGCGCACTGGTCGATGGTCTCCACCCGGTTGTGAAGATAGTAGACCTGGCCGCCCCGCAGAAGCTCCCGCCGGATGGCGTCGTCCAGAATGGCGGGGTTGTGTTCCATGACGAAGGTCTGCACCGGGTACCGGTCTGCCGGCGGCTCCTCGATGGTGGACATGTCCCGCAGGCCCGACAGGGCCATGTTCAGCGTCCGGGGGATGGGGGTGGCGGAGAGGGTCAGCACGTCCACGCCTTTGGACATCTCCTTGAGCCGTTCCTTGTGGCTGACGCCGAAGCGCTGCTCCTCGTCCACGATCAGCAGGCCCAGATCTTTAAACTCCACGTTTTTTTGCAGCAGCTTGTGGGTGCCGATGATCACGTCGGTCAGGCCGGCGCGGAGATTTTGTAGGGTTTTCTTCTGCTCGTTGGCAGAGCGGAACCGGCTCAGCACCTCGATATTCACCGGGAAGCCCCGGAACCGGCTGACAGCGGTCTGGTAGTGCTGCTGGGCCAGCACCGTGGTGGGCACCAGAATGGCGCACTGCTTGGAATCCATCACGGCCTTCATCACCGCCCGGAGGGCCACCTCGGTCTTGCCGAAGCCCACGTCCCCGCAGAGCAGCCGGTCCATGGGGGCGGGGGATTCCATATCGGTCTTGATTTCCCCAATGCACCGGAGCTGGTCGTCGGTCTCCGGGTAGGGGAAGTTGTCCTCAAATTCCTTCTGCCAGGGGGAATCGGCGGCGAAGGCGAAGCCGGGCTGCCGTTTCCGGGCGGCGTAGAGCTGGATCAGCTCCCCGGCCATATCCTTGGCGGCCTTCCGGGCCTTGGCCTTGGTCTTCTGCCAGGCGTCGGAGCCGATTTTATTCAGCCGAACGTTGGCGTCCTCCCCGCCGCCAATGTATTTGCTCACCAGGTCCAGCTGGGTGGCGGGGACAAAGAGGGTATCGGAGCCCTGGTAGGCGATTTTAATGTAGTCCTTCACCGCCCCGTCCACCTTGATCTGCTCCATGGCCACAAACCGGCCGATGCCGTAGCTCTCGTGGACCACCAGATCTCCGGGGGTCAGGTCTGTGAAGGACCGGAGCTTCTGCCGGTTGGTGGCGGCCTTTTTCACCTTCCGCCTGGGTGCCTCCCGGGTGATCAGCTGGCCCTCGGTGAGGACCGCCAGCTTGGCCTGGGGGTACTCCATGCCGAAGGGCAGGGTTCCTTCCGCCAGGAAGATCTGTCCCGGCCCCGGAAGCTCCTCCAGGGGAATCCGAATGGAGGCGCTGATGCCCCGGTTTTGAAGCAGCTCCAGCAGCAGCTCTGACCGCCTGCGGGTGCCGCAGAGGACCAGACTGGCAAAGCCCAGATCCTGATAGTGCTTGAGGTCCCCGGCGGCGGTGTCCAGACTGCCGGCGTAGCTGGGAAGCTGCTTGGCGGCAAGGGGCAGCAGCTGGCGGGGTAAATTTTCCTCGGGGTAGGAGGCCCCGCCGAAGGCGTCCAGGTAAACGACGGTCTTGCCCTTCAGCAGTCCGCAGAAATCCTCCCACTGGCAGACGTAGTCGCACAGCTCCCCCATGACGGCCCCGGTTTGAAGCAGACTGTCCAGCTGAAGGCCAATCTCCTCGGTACGGGTGCGGGCGGCCCGGTGGAGCCCCGCCTGGTCGCAGAGGACCACCACCGCTCCCTCCGGCAGATAGTCCAGCGCGGTGGTCATCTGGGGATAGATCAGGGCCATGTACCGGTCGGAGGCGGCGTTTTGAGCCCCGTTTTCATATTTTTCCAGGTCCTTTTCCAGGGTGGCGATCAGGGCCTCGTTTTTGTTCTTCCGCCGCTTTTGGCGGGCGATCAGACCCCGCAGGTCCTGGCACAGCCCCTGGATCCCCTCCGGGTGGAGGGCCGGCTGGGTTTCCCCCACGGGCAGGACCGTAACGGATTCCACATTTTCCGTCCGCCGCTGGGTGTCCGGGTCGAACCGGCCCAGGGCGTCCAGGGTGTCTCCGAAAAATTCCGCCCGGAAGGGCTGGGCGTCGCCGGGGGAGAACACGTCCAAAATCCCGCCCCGAAGGGCAAACTGCCCCGGCCCCTCCACCATGGCGCACCGGTTGTAGCCGCCCTGGGTCAGGCGGTCCAGCAGCGCGTCCAGGGGATAGTCCTTCCCCAGCTCCAGGGTGAACACCGCCGAAAAAAGGACCGCTTTCGGCATGGTGCGCTGGCTCAGGGCCTCCCAGGGCCAGATCTGTAGGTCCTCCTTTCCCGAGGCCAGGCCGTAGAGAGCGGCCAGGCGCTTCTGCTCCCATTTCCGGCTCACCGCCGAGGCGTCGTACAGGGTCAGCTCCCGGGCGGGGAGGATGGACGCAGTGCGGCCCAGAAAATCCTTCAGCTCCTCCTGAAGCCGCTTGGCGGCCATGTCGTCCTGGCACAGCACCACCATGGGCGCGGTCAGATCCTGCCGCAGCCCCGCGATCAGATGGGTGCGGTTGATCTGCCCGATGCCGGTGACGGCGGCGGAGCGGCCTTTTTTTAGGGTTTTCAGCAGAATCGGGTATTCCGGCAGGGCATTGAGGGCAGAAAGAAGCACAGACATATTTTTTCCTCCACGTCACAATGCGGAAAGGGGAGTTTTTCCCCTTTCCGTGGCGTTATGACCGTTTTTTCAATCGATTTTTCCGTTGAACCGGTTGGCGGCCTCGCCGACGCCCCGGGTGACCACCCAGAGGGCCGCCTCCGCCGCCCGGTCCAGAGCCGGCAGGAGTTTTTCCTCCTCCGCGGCGGAGAATCGGGACAGGACCCAGTCCGCCAGATCGTAGTCCGGGTGGGGCTTGGCCCCCACCCCGATCTTTACCCGGGGAAAATCCTGACTCCCCAGCTCCGAGATGATGGATTTGATGCCGTTGTGGCCCCCGGCGGAGCCGTCCCCCCGGACCCGGAGCCGACCCGGCTCTAAGGAGATGTCGTCAAACAGCACCACGATCCGTTCCGGCGGGATCTGGTAGTAAGAGGACATGGCAAGCACCGCCCGGCCGGACAGATTCATATAGGTCTGGGGCTTGAGCAGCAGCAGCCGCCGCCCTTGGAAGTCCGCCTGGCCGTAGAGACCCTGGAATTTCAGTTTATCCACCTTGCAGCCCAGTTTCCCCGCCAGGGCGTCCAGGGCCCGGAAGCCGCTGTTGTGGCGGCTTTTCTCGTACTCTGTCCCAGGGTTTCCCAGACCGGCGATGAGCCAGGTCTCCTTCTTTGGACCGAACAACACGTTAGAACAGGTCCGCGATGGAGGTGCCGCCGTGGATGTGGGAGATGGCCCGGGCGAAAATGGGGGCCACGTCCAGCTGGCGGATCTTGTCGCAGGGCACCTTTTCCGGCAGGGGGATGGTGTTCAGGAATACCATTTCCTGAATGTAGCTGTCCTGAATCCGCTGGTAGGCGGGGCCGGACAGCACGCCGTGGGTGGCGCAGGCGTAGACTTCCTTGGCACCGCCCACCTCTACCAACGCCTTGGCGGCGTTACACAGGGATCCGGCGGTGTCCACCAGGTCGTCGTAGAGCAGGCAGGTCTTGCCCTTCACGTCGCCCACCACGTTCATGACCTCGCACTCGTTGGCCTTCTGGCGGCGCTTGTCCACAATGGCCAGGCCCATGTGGACCTTGGCGGCGAAGGCCCGGGCCCGGGCCACGGAGCCCACGTCGGGGGAGACTACCACAAACTCGTCGTGGGTAAACTGATCCTCGGGGAATTTGCTGAGATAGTACTTGACAAAGGAGGGATTGCCTAAAAGATGATCCACGGGAATATCGAAGAAGCCCTGGATCTGGGCGGCGTGGAGGTCCATAGTCAGCACCCGGTCCGCGCCGGCGGCGGTGATCATGTTGGCCACCAGCTTGGCGGAGATGGGGTCCCGGCTCTTGGCCTTCCGGTCTTGGCGGGCATAGCCAAAGTAGGGGATAACGGCGGTGATCCGGCCGGCGGAGGCCCGGCGGCAGGCGTCGATCATGACCAGCAGCTCCATGAGCCGGTCGTTGACGGGCTTACAGGTGGATTGGACCAGAAACACGTCCGCGTTGCGAACGGTCTCCTCCAGGGAAACGGATGCTTCACCGTCCGCGAAGGTGGTGACGGTGCTTTTCCCCATTTCCACTTGCAGCTCCTGGCAAATGGTCTTGGCGAAAGACGGACTGGAGTTGCCGCAGAATACTTTGATGATATCCTCGTACGCAACCATTTTGGAATACCTCGCTTTATTTATTTCTGCTCCCTCCCGGGAAGCGGTACTGCCCTATTATAACACCCGCTCCCTGGAAAAAGCAACACCGGAAACGCGGAAATTCCACCGAAAATTGCCGGGGATCGGAAAGAAACTTCTGTAAAAGCGACGAAAAGCAAAAAACGAAATTTTGTTTGAGATTCCTCTTGCGCCCCGTCCCGGAACGTGGTACAATAAAATGAAAATATTTGATCCGAGGAGCAAGCAATGAACGACACGATTCGCGTCCGGGGCGCCCGGGAAAACAATCTGAAAAACGTGGATCTTACCATCCCCAGGGACTCCCTGGTGGTGTTTACGGGGCTGTCCGGCTCCGGCAAGTCCAGCCTGGCCTTTGACACCATTTTTGCCGAGGGCCAGCGGCGGTATGTGGAGAGTCTCAGCTCCTACGCCCGGCAGTTTCTGGGCCAGATGGACAAGCCTGACGTGGATTCCATCGAGGGACTGTCCCCGGCCATCTCCATCGACCAGAAGACCACCTCCAAAAACCCCCGTTCCACCGTGGGCACGGTGACGGAAATTTACGACTATCTCCGCCTTCTCTGGGCCCGGGTGGGGATCCCCCACTGCCCCAAGTGCGGCAAGGAGATCGCCCGGCAGACCATCGATCAGATCGTGGACCGGGTGGAGGCCCTGGGGGAGGGGACTCGGTTTGTGGTGCTGAGTCCTGTGATCCGGGGGAAGAAGGGAGAGCACGCCAAGGTCTTCGAGGACGCCCGGAAGGCGGGCTTCACTCGGGCCCGGCTGGACGGGATTCTCTACGATCTCAACGAGCCGATTCCCTGTGAAAAGAACAAAAAGCACAATATCGAGCTGGTGGTGGATCGGCTGGTGCTGCGCCCTAGTCAGCGCCGCCGTCTCACCGACTCCATTGAAACCGCCTGCGCCCGTTCCGGGGGCCTGGTGATCATTCAGCTGCCGGACCGGGGGGAGGAGATCTCCTTCTCCCAAAACTACGCCTGCGAGGACTGCGGCGTCAGCCTGTCGGAGCTGGAGCCGAGGATGTTTTCCTTCAACAATCCCTCCGGGGCCTGCCCCAGCTGTACCGGCCTGGGCTTCCAGCTGGTGGCGGACGAGGACCTGGTGATCCCAGACCGGGACAAATCCATCTTTGACGGGGCCATCCAGGCCCCAGGGTGGAGCAGCGCCCGGACCGACTCCATTTTCCGGATGTATTTTGAGGCCCTGGCCCAGAAATACCGCTTTTCTCTCACCGCCCCGGTGAAGGAGCTGTCCCGGGAGGCCATGGATGTGATCCTCTGGGGCACCAAGGGCGAAAAGCTGCGGATGACCTACAACCGGGGCAACGGCATGGGGGTGCTGGAGCAGCCCTTTGAGGGGATCCTGCCCAACATCAGCCGCCGCTACCGGCAGACCCAGTCCGACGCCGCCCGGAAGGAGCTGGAGAGCTGTATGGCCACCGCCCCCTGCCCCCAGTGCCATGGGGACCGGCTCTCGGACATTGCCCGGGCCGTCACCGTGGGGGGCATCGGCATCATGGACTTCTGCCGCATGAGCGTGGGCAAGGCCCTGGAATTTGTGGACGGCCTTCATTTGGAGGGGAACATGGCGGTGATCGCCCAGCAGATCCTGCGGGAGATCCGCTCCCGGCTCCAGTTTTTGAAGGACGTGGGGCTCCGATATTTGACATTGTCCCGCGCCTC
>CANRHF010000033.1 GCA_947630345.1 uncultured Oscillospiraceae bacterium
GCGTAGTTCTGCCAGGTCATGGCCTGCTTCAGCGCGGCCAGCAGGGTCTCGTCCTTGCTCACGTTGTCCACGGTCCAGTAGTTCCACTTTTCGGACACGGCGGCCATGGTGCTCTCGCCGGTGTTACAGGTCATGGTGACGCCGTTGAGGACGGCTTCCTTCAGCACCGCGTAGTTGGCGCTCTGGATGAAGTCCTCGGAGATCAGGCCCTTGTAGCCCCACTCCTCCCGGAGGATGTCGATCATCAGTCCGGTGTGAGAGTTGGCGGTGAGGCAGCCCACCCGGTTGAAGGCGGTCATGAGGGCCAGGGCGCCGTCTTCCACGATGGCCTGGGTGCCCCGCAGCTCGTTCTCACGGGCCTGCTGCTCGGTCATGAACACAGCCACGCCGGTACGGTTGATCTCCGTGTCGTTAAAGGCCAGGTGCTTGGGGGCGATCAGGCAGCCGTACTTCATGCCGCCCTGGACGAAGGAGGTACCCTGCTGGGCGGTCAGGACCGCGTCCTCGGAGTAGTACTCATGGTTCCGGGCGTTGTAGGGCAGCCGGTGCAGGTTGGTGCCGCAGCCCCAGTAGATGGTCAGGTTGGCCCACAGGGAGTAGTTGCCGCAGATCTCGCCGTACTCGGCGGCCAGCTCCTTGCTGAAGGTCTGGGCGATGACGGTCTCGTTGCTCATGGTGCCAAACTTGTAGGCCAGGTTGGGATCGTCGGGGGACACCACGCAGGGATCGCCGGAGGAGGCGTCGGTGTTGGCGTACTGGCCCAGGGTGTAGGAGTAGATGCCGTTGGGGCCATCGTTCTGGATGACCTCGGGGGACATGATGGACTCAATGGCCTTGGTGGAGGTGCCGCCGAAGCCGGTGCGGATCATGCAGTCCTCCAGGAGGATCTGATCCATCAGCATACCCCAGCGCTCGTCCTCGATGTCGGAGACGCCCTTCAGGTCCGCCAGGGTGACGCCGTTCTTGGCCCCGAAGGTGATGCTGCCGGGATTGCCGTTGGCGGTGATGGTGTAGTTGTCGTTATCCAGGACGTCCACCATTTCCGCAGTGGCGGTCATGTCCATGTAGGTCTTGGGCCAAGTGCCGGCCCAGTCGGAACGGGACAGGTAGGTGACGGTGCCTTCGCCCATCCAGTAATTCAGATCCATGTCGGCCAGATGGTTCTCAACAGCCACGCCGGTCTTGGTGTAGGCCAGGGTGGTGTCGTCCAGGGCGGACAGGCTCCAGGTCTTCACGTTGGCGGCCACGCCCTCGGCGGTCATGCCGTCGGAAGCGGTCTTGCCCTGGGCGGCCAGGACGTTGTTGGCGGCCTCATGGGCGCCGTTGCCGATGGTGAAGTAGTAGTCGCCGGCATCCAGGATGTAGTTGCCCTTGGTGCCGATGGCATTGTCGGCGGTGCTGTCCCAGCTGGCCATGTTCTGCACATCAGCCACGATGGTCACTTGCTCGGAGGCGCCGGGGGCCAGCTCGCCGGTCTTGGCGTAGTCCAGCAGCTGCACGCCGGCCTTCTCCACGCCGTGCTGCTTGTCATAGTCGGTATAGGGGGTGGAGACGTAGAGCTCCACCACGTCCTTGCCCGCCACGTCGCCGGTGTTGGTCACGGTGACCTGGGCGGTGACGGTCTTGGCCGCCAGATCCACGGTCAGGCTGTCCAGGGTCTGGGTGAAGGTGGTGTAGCTCAGGCCGAAGCCGAAGGGATAGGAAACCTCGTTGTCGTAGCTCCAGGCCACGCCGTCGGCGCTGCCAATGGCATTGCTGGCGTTGCCCTGGCCCAGGACGGTATCCATGTAACGGGTCTCATAGTACTTGTAGCCGATGTAGATGTTCTCGGCCTCCACCAGGGCGGAGTTCATGGAGACCTCGGGGTTGCCGTTGGTCCAGGCGTAGTTGCCGTAGTTCTGGGCGGCGGGAGAATTGGCGTTCACCACCGCGTAGGTGTCGGCCAGATGGCCGGAGGGGTTGGCCGCGCCGGACAGGACGTCCGCCACGCCGTAGAAGCCGTAGCCGCCGGGCAGGCCGATCTCCAGGATGGCGTCCACGCCGTCGTTGTGCTTCAGCTCGTCGATCTCCATGGCGCTGGAGTTGTTCAGCAGAACGATGACCTTGCCGTTGGCGCCCTTGGCGTCGATGGCGGCCTGGATCAGATCCCGCTCATCGTCGGACAGACCCAGCGCGTCGGTCTGGTTCAGGTTCTGCTCCGGATCCACACCGGCGGCGCCAGGCATATAGCTCCGGTTCTCACCGGCGGCCCGGGCCAGGGTGACGATCATTACGGGGTAGTCGTTCAGGGTGTCCTTCCAGCCGGCGTTGGCAGCGGTCATGGCGTCCTGAGAGGGCTCCTTGCTGGAGAACACGCCGCCGATGGAGGGAGCGGTGATCCGGGTATAGGTGATGGTGCCGCCCCAGCTCTCGATCTCGGTGGTAAACACGGACTCCAGGGACTTGTAGAGGTCCTGCAGGGTGGTGTTGATCTTGTAGCCCTTGGCGGTCAGGGCCTGGACAAAGTCCACGGTGTCCGCGTCGGTGCCATGATTCTCGTTCAGGCTGGAGCCCATGTCGCCGCCCATCACGGGGTAGTAGCTGGAGAAGCCCAGCAGGGAGACCTTCTGGGTCTCGTCGGCGGTCAAAGGCAGAGCGCCGTTGTTCTTGAGAAGGACGGTGCCCTCCTCGTTCATCCGCTCGCCCAGGTCCTCGATGGCGTCCAGCAGGTCCTTGGTGCTGGAATAGTCGGACTTGTAGGTGTACAGATCCTGCTTGTCGCCGCTCTCGTCGGTGACGATCATGCTGCTCTGGGTGCCCAGGAATTTGTCGATGTCGGTACGGAAGCCCTCCACCAACACCTGGCCCACCAGCGCGATCGCCAGCAGAACGGCGGTCACGGTGGTCAGGCCGCGCCACAGGCGCATTGCGGCACGGCCGCCCTTGGTGTTTTTGCTCATGATTTTCCTCCTTATCTCATCACGTTTTATGGCAGGCCGGGGGGCAGCCCCGGCCCAGCTCACAGATCATTCGCCCTTTTTCCGGGCGGCGATGGCGGCCTGCTCTTCCTTCAGGTTCTTTTCCACGGTGAACAGGAAGATCAGCACGCCGCAGATAGCGTAGCACACGGTCTCGATCCAGATGTAGCTGATGGACAGCGCGTTCTGGGCGGCGGCGCCCTGGACGCCCTGGCCAAAGACCATGTTCTGGTCAAAGTTGGCCATTTTCAGCAGGGCGTTGAGGATGGAGGTGCCGATGGGAGAGGCGGCCACCATCAGGGAGCTGTAAATGGACATGGTCAGGCCGTCGGTGCGGATGCCGCTCTTGTACTCGATGTGGTCGATGACATCGGCCAGCATGGCCAGGATCAGGTAGCAGGCGGGAGAGGAGCCCAGGCACTTCAGGGCCACGCCGATGGCGACCATGATGATGTTGGTGGGGAACAGGCCGGCGATGACGCCGCCCACAGCGCCCACGATCATGCCGATACCGGTGATCTTGGCCTTGCCGAACTTATTGGCCAGGGGCACCACCACCACGGCGGCCACGGCCATGGGCACGGCGCCCAGGATGCTCAGGACGGTCTGGGCAATGCCCCAGTCGCCGCCCAGCATGGAGCTGTCCACCACCCACTCGCAGAACTGGGTCATGGAGCCGTTCTTGATGGCGCCGGACCACTGGAACAGCAGGTAGAAGATGATGACGATCCACCACCACTTCTCGCTGGTGACGGCCTTGAGCTGGGCGCTGATGGAGACGTTCTTGGTCTCCTGCTTCTCGGACTTGCCGGAGACTAGGTCCTCCTCCGTCACCCGCTCCCGGGTGAACTTGAACTGGAGGTAGGCGGTCATGGCGGTGAAGATGGCCACGGCCAGCATCACGATGAACCACCGGTTCTGGTCATTGCCCAGGACGTTGGAGGCCAGGATGGGGAACACCATGGAGCCGGTGCCCATGACGGCCAGGCCGGCGATGTTGGTGAAGGAGGCCAGGGCGCCCCGCTTCTCCGAATCCCGGGTAGAGACGGGGATCATGGTGGAATTGGCGGTGTTGTAGATGGGGTACGCCACGGAGTAGTACAGGTTGTAGGCGATGGCGATCCAGACCATCTTGGCGCCCTCGCTCTCGAAGGGAACGATGAACATCAGGACGCTGGCGATGGAGAGGGTCAAAGCGGAGAGCAGGATCCAGGGCCGGGCCTTGCCCGCCAGGACCTTGGTCCGCTCGATGAGCTGGCCTACCACCAGGTTGGCGATGACGATGAAGATGGTACTCACCAGGGGCAGCACCGTCAGGAAGCTGTTGTCCAGGCCCAGCACCTCGTTGAGGTACTTCTGGAGCATGCTGGTGAAGATACCGGAGCTCAGCAGAGCGCCGAAGGGTCCCAGGAAATAGCCGATGACCATTTCCGGCAGCTTCACGTCGTTGGTATTGATGGCGGAGCTGGTCAGCGGGGAACTCCAAAAGCCATCATTTTTCTTGCTCATAGGGATTCATCCTTTCCTAAAAAGTTTATAAACCTCGTTCCGAGGGATCTCACATGGGGCAGGACGCGGTGTAGCGGCCGCTGGGGAAGCTCTTCTCCGTGCCGTCAGGGAGGGTCAGCTGGCAGGTGGCGCCCACGGGGACCTGGATGGTGACGGTGAAGGTTCCGTTTTCCACCTTCCATTCCGACGCGGCCTTGCCGTAGGGCGTGATCACGCTGCCCTTGGCCCAGGTGATGCCGCCGCCCACCAGGGGCTTGACGTTGAACACCTTGTAGCCCGGCTCCACGGCCTCCAGGCCCGCCACCCGGCGGTACAGGAAGTCGCCCACGGCGCCGCTGGCATAGTGGTTGTAGGAGATCATCATGTCGGTGCCGTCGTTGCTGATGGGGCACACGCCGTTCTCGTCCAGACCGTCCCAGCGCTCCCAAATAGTGGTGGCGCCCATCTTCACTTCATACAGCCAAGAGGGGCACTTGGTGTTCAGGAGCATTCTAAAGGCGGTGTCGGCATGGCCGTTGTCCGCCAGGACGAACAGAATGAAGGGCGTGCCGGGGAAGCCGGTGCCGATGCAGTAGTCGTTTTTCTCCACCAGCTTCACCAGATTGTCCGCCGCCTGGGCCTTCACGGTCTCATTGGGGAACATATCCAGGTAGAGGGGCAGGACGTAAGCGGTCTGGAACTCCTCCAGGAGCTTTCCGTGGCCGTCGGTGAGGATGGAGCAGTAGGCGTCGGCCACCTTGCCGCTCAGATCCCGGTAGTACTCCGCATCCTCCTTCTCCCCCAGAATGTCGGCGATCTTGGCCACCAGGCCGCTGGTGTTTTTCAGGCTGGCGGTGGCGGTCCACTTGCTCCGGGCCTGCCACTGGCTCATCTTGGGCACGTCGGGGGCCACCCAGTCGCCGAAGTGGAACACGCCGGGGGTGTGCCAGATGTAGCGGTGCTTGCCGAAGCTAAATAGGCCGGCCCAGAAGGTGCAGGCTTTCACATATCTCTTCATGCCGGGGTAGAATTTCCGGAGGATTTCCACGTCTCCCCTGGCCCGGTACTCCGCCCAAGGCACCAGAATGCAGGCGTCGTCCCACCAGTCCACCGCCATATCCGGCATGGTGGCGGGGAAGCCGTAGCTGTGGCGGGGCACGGTGTTGGGCAGGCCGCCGCCGGGGAATTGCTCGGCCTTTACATCCAGCATCCACTTGCCCAGGAACCGGCTCATGTCGAACAGGTAGCAGGCCGTGGGAGAGAACACAGCAATGTCGCCGGTCCAGCCCATTCGCTCATCCCGCTGGGGACAGTCCGTGGGAATGTCCACCAGGTTGGACTTGGCGCCCCAGATGATGTTGCTCTGAAGCTGATTGATCATGTCGTTGGAGCAGGTAAATTCGCCGATCCGCTCCAAATCGGAGTACAGCGCCCGGGCGGAGACCTGGATATCCCGCTCTTCAATGCCCTCCACGCTGATGTAGCGGAAGCCCATGTAGGTCAGCCGGGGGCTGTAGTGTTGCTCGCCGTCGGCGCAGATGTAGGTAGCGGTGGCCTTGGCGGTGCGGAGGAACTGGGTGTTCAAGGTCCCGTCGGGGTTTAGAATTTCCGCGTGCTTGACGGTGACGGTCTGGCCTTTCTTGCCCTGGATCGTCAGGTCCACCACGCCGGCGAAATTCTGGCCAAAGTCGTAGATCAGGGCCCCGGAGGGAAGCTTCGTGCAGGAAATGGGCTCCATGCGCTCATGGGCTTTCACAGGCGCGCCGTAGTCCGCCATGATCTTGGGATCCACCCGGAGCTGCTCCAGGGTGGCGCCCCGCCAGGTGATGTCCTCGGGGAGAACGGTGGCGTCGTAGGTCTCGCCGTCGTAGAGGTCCGCCATTTTGTAGGGGCCGTCCTCGGTGACGGACCAGCTCTCGTCGGTGCCCACCACCTCCTGGGTCCCGTCCTCGTAGGTCACCCGCAGCTCCAGCAGCAGGGCCTGCCGGTCGGCAGACACCCGGTTGCCCCGGGTGAAGACGAAGGAGCCCACGGCCCAGCCGCCGGCCACCACCGCCTGGATGGTGTTTTCCTCCCCCAGAAGGGCGGTCACATCGTAGGTCTGGTACTGTAAATTGGTCTTGTAGGAGGTAAAGCCGGGGGCGAAATACTGATCTCCGGCCTTTTGGCCGTTGACGGACAGCTCATAGACGCCCATGGCGGTGGCGTAGATCTTGGCGCCAGCCACCTTTTTCGCCGGCTTCCAGGTCTTGCGGAAGGTCATGGGAATGGGCGAGACCTTGGCCTCCGTGAATTTGTAGGCGCCGTCGGAGATCCACTTGCCCTCCCAGGGAAGGTCCATCCGCCCGGTCTCAAAGTCCACTTGGGCAGAGGCGGTCTCCCCGGCGTCGTCCTGGGCCTCCACCGTGGCGGTGTAGCGGGTGAAGGGCGTCAGAGCCGGGCCGTCGTAGCAAACGGCGATTTGCGACTCGGTGACGGTCTTCCACGGACCGACCTTGATCACCGCCTGCTTGAGGGCGGCGCCGGAGCGGTCGCTTTCCAGGGCGAAGGAAAATCGGGGCCTGCTCACATCGGTGACGCAATCCTTTGTCAGATTCTCCACCGCGAAACGCGTGATGTTCAGCATAGTATCCTCCTTCAATCGAAATATTTCCGACCCCCTTGGGGGTTTCCTTTTTGTCAAGCATACAATAGCACAAAAAATGCCCCCTGTGGGGGCAAATGCGTAATCCGTTGCTTTCTTTGCACAAACTGTTTTGGATATTGGCTAAATTATCTAATCAAAACGCCCGAGTTTTCAGCATAATGCCAAAAATCCGGGCGTGGGTTCTAGTCCTTCGCCTGCTCCATGGGGATCAGCACCCCTAGGGTGAACCATCCGTTTTCCGCTTTCAACGTCAATGAACCGCCGTACTGCTCCACCGTGGAGCGGATGCTTTTCAGTCCGTAGCCGTGCTGGGAGCGGTCAGCCTTGGTGGTCTGGGGCAGCTCCTTCCCGGTGGCCACGTCCTCCAGGCAGCGGTTTTCCAGGCTCATCCGGAGAAAGCCCCGCTGCTGGCTTACCGACAGATGGATCACTCGCTGCTCCGGTTCCGCCACCTTGCTCACGCCCTCGATGGCGTTGTCCAGGGCGTTGCCCAGCAGGGTACTCAGCTCCACCACCCCCATGAAATCCAGGGCGTGGCCGTCCGCCACGCAGGTAAACTGGATGCCGTGGTCCTGGCAGTAGGCGCTCTTTCGGGTGAGGATGGCGTCCATGACCCGGTTGCCGGTGTGGCACTGAATGTCAAAGGCCCGGATCTCCCGCTCCAGCTGATCCAGCACCGCTGTCTTGTCCTTGGAGTCGATCTCCGAGCGGAGGACGGCGATCTGGTGCTTCAAATCGTGGTATTTCCGGTTGACCATCTCCATGGACTCCCGGCTGAGCTGGTAGTTGGCGTACTGCATGTTCACCACATTTTGCAGGGCCGTGACCTCCTGCAGAGCGTAGGCGTCGCACAGCTGCAAATGGTGGGCGTACAGGATCGCCACCCCTCCCAGGTAGACAATGGTGCGGATGTTGAATGCCTCAGAAAACCGCTGGGCGCTGAACGGCGTGTCCACCGCCGCGAAGCTCAGGCTGGACAGAATGTAGATCACCAGAGCGATGGCCACGGTACTGACGCAGGCCGCCCGGGTCACGGGCATTTCGGCGCTCTCCTTCAGATGGATCCGCTCCAGGGCGTACATCAGGAAAAATACCGCCCCCTCGATGACCAGGATAAGCACCGCCTGAACCCAGAGCCGCTCAAAAAAGACCACCCTCCGGGCGTAGAACATATACAGCTGCCAGGCCAGGGAAATGGCGAAGCCCCCCAGAATAAAGGCCCGGGCACAGTAATAGACCCCCCGGTAGCCGTCCTCCCGGCACAGCAGCAGGAAGGGCACGGCGGTCCAGATGGCAAAAACGGACATGCCAACATTGAAAGGAAACCCGCTTAGCGCCGCCACCCGGTCCATATAGGGGATCATGGGCAGGAAAAGGGCCAGGGCCGCCGCCCAGAATTTCCAGCCCTTCAGCCGCTTGGGCAGCATGCTCATATACAGCAGGCAGGAAAAGCTGTGGGTCAGGGCCGTCCAGTACCCGGGAATGTTTTGCAGCTCGCCGCTCATCAGCCCACCTCGTTCATATAGCTGTTCAGGGCGTCCAGAAACGCCTTTTTCTTTGCCCGGCTGATCTGCACCGGGGTGCCGTGAACCAGGGCGTCGTCCCCCCGGATGCCGTCCACATGCTCCAGATTCACCAGGTAGCACTTATTGCACCGGAAGAAGCTCATGCCCGCCAGGCTCTCCTCCACCTCTTTCATGGTCCCGGTGGCAGTGATCAGCCCGTCGGCGGTGTGGTAGGCCAGGCTGTGGCCGTCCACCTCCACGAAGTAGATCCGCCCGGCCTCCACCTTTTGAGAGCCGCCGCGGTTGGCCAGGTACAGATAGCGTTTGGTGCGCTTTTGCAGCCGGCTGATGGCTTTTTCCAGGCTGGTGGAGAAGGTGAAGTAGGAAAAGGGCTTGAGAATATAGTCCAGCGCGTCCACAGAGTAGCCCCGGATGGCGTAGGCGGACATATTGGTGATGAAAATAATGGCAACCTCTCTGTCCCGCTTCCGGATCTCTTGGGCGGCGGTCATGCCGTCCATATAATTCATCTGAATGTCCATCAGAATGATGTCGTACTCCGCCCGGTAGTCCAGAGCGATCTCGTCCCCATCCCGGAACTCCCGGATGGAAAAACGGGTATGGTTTTCCCCCTCAAATCGGGTCAGATATTCCCGCAACTGCTTGGTATACAGGGGGTCGTCTTCCACCAGAGCGATCCGAATCATAGCTTCCTCCCATTCCCCAAATCGGCTAAATCATCCTTCTTATATTATTTTATTTTTAGTTGGTTTTTTTGTCAAGGATTTTGTTGCGCTCCGGGAAAAAGCGCCTTTTTTCGGGCGTATTCGCCGGGTGGAGAGAATCAGCGGCTCCCCCTCTCGGGAAGCCGCTGATTTACAGGTATTTTCGGAAGAAGGCGCATTCGTCATCGTTGCACGCCTTTGCCTCCGGCAGGGGCAGGTTCACATGAAATACATGAGCCACCTGCTTGTCCTCCTCCCTGCCGTAGCACTTCCAGGCGGCCTCCACGCCCTTTTCCCGAAGGAAGCGGTACATGGGCTCCGCCGCTTCCCGGAGAAAATCGTTGCAAGCGGTAGCCAAATACGCCGGAGGGTAGCCGCTCCCAATGGCGTCCAGCTCCCGGAGGCGGGGATCGCTTTCGTCCAGATCCCCAAAATAATCCAGCTGGATCCCCTCCCGGGGCTCCTTGGCACGCAGGGCCAGATCGTACATGCCGCAGTTGAGGCCCAGGGCCCGCAGGGTGACCCGAGGCACCCGGAAGGGAAAGAGGGCGGCGTATTCCGGGTTTTCCCAGACGGCGGCGTACTGGCTGGCCAGCTGGGCCCCCGCCGAATCCCCCACCAGCACCACCCGTTCCGGGTCCAGGCGCAGATCCGCGTCCGCCTCCGTCAGCCAGGTCAGCACCCGATTCAGGTCCTCCAAGGGCGTGGGGAATTTCCACCTGGGGGCCAGGCGGTAGTTAAAATTCACCACGGCAAACCCCCGCCGTGCCAGATCCATGCAATACCGGCGGTAGATCTCCTTATTGCCGTAGACATATCCGCCCCCGTGGACGCTGACGATGGTGGGCAGTCTCCCCGCCGCCTCCTGGGGGAAGTACACATCCAGCCGGTTGGCCCGCCCATGAGGGCCATAGGATAAATCCCGCTTTTGGGCCACCCCTTCGGGCAGGGGGATCTTCCGGTCCCGGAGAAAATCCGCGATCCCCGCCCAGAACCGGAACCCCAGCGCCTGGGAGGTCATACCTGATAGAGGGGATACTTCCGGCAGATGTCCGCCACGGTGTCCCGCACCTGCCGGGCTGTCCCCTCAAAGTCCCGGGCGGTCATGGCGATGCACTTGGCGATGACCCGCATTTCCTCCGGGCCCAAGCCCCGGGTGGTGACGGCGGCGGTGCCGATCCGCACGCCGCTGGTGATGGCGGGCTTCTCCGGGTCCCCGGGAATGGCGTTCTTGTTCAGGGTAATGTGGTTGGCGTCCAGCCGGTTCTGAAGCTCCTTGCCGGTAATGCCCATGGGCCGCAGATCCGCCAGCATCAGATGGTTGTCCGTGCCGCCGGTGACCAGATCAAAGCCCTCGTCCAGCAGCGCCTGGGCCAGGACCTTGGCGTTGGCGACCACATTCCGGGCGTAGTCCTTGAAGGCGGGCTCCATGGCTTCCCGCAGGCACACCGCCTTGGCGGCAATGATGTGCTCCAGGGGGCCGCCCTGGGTGCCGGGGAAAACGGCGGAATTGATTTTCTTAGCGAACTCCTCCTTGCCCAGAATCAGGCCGCCCCGGGGGCCCCGGAGGGTCTTGTGGGTGGTGGTGGTGACGATGTCCGCATAGGGCACCGGGTTCTGATGGGCCCCGCCGGCCACCAGCCCGGCGATGTGGGCCATGTCCACCATCAGCACAGCCCCCACCTCGTGGGCGATATCCGCGAAAATAGAGAAGTCGATGGCCCGGGGATAGGCCGAAGCTCCGGCAATGATCAGCTTGGGACTGTTCTTCCGCGCCAGGTCCCGAACCTGGTCGTAGTCGATGAGGCCGGTCTCGTGGTTCACGTCGTAGGAGACCACCCGGTAGTATTTGCCGGAGATGTTGGCGGGGCTGCCGTGGGACAGGTGGCCGCCGTTGGCCAAGCTCATACCCATCAGGGTGTCCCCGGGCTGGAGCAGGGCCAGCTGCACCGCTGCGTTGGCCTGGGCCCCGGAATGGGGCTGGACATTGGCAAATTCCGCCCCGAACAGGTCCTTGGCCCGCTGGATGCACAGGCTCTCCACCTCGTCTACATACTGGCACCCGCCGTAGTACCGTTTGCCGGGGAGTCCTTCGGCGTATTTATTGGTGAGGACCGACCCCATGGCGGCAATCACCGCCGGAGAGGCGAAGTTTTCCGAGGCGATCAGCTCCAGCCCATTCAGCTGCCGGTCCAGCTCCCGGCTCATCATGGCGGACAGCTCAGGATCCGAATAGGCCACAAATCCAATGGCGTCCAATAGCTTTCCGTACATTTTGACACATCCTTTATCTTTTTCAGAAAACCGGCGGCGCAGAGGAGGCCGCCGGGATTTCTATTATGCAATTAGTATACACTTTTTCCGAAAAAAGTCAACCGGACTGTGTAAATTGCCCCTTCCCTTTTGGAAAAAAAGTTTGTAAAATAGAAAGAAAAAAGGAGTTTTGTCCCATGCTGTTCATTCAAAACGCCCATCTCAAGCCCATCACCGCTCCAGATATCCCCAACGGCTGTCTGCTCATCGGGGACGATGGGAAAATCGCCGCCCTGGGCGCCGATCTGACCCCGCCGGAGGGCGCGGAAATTCTGGACGCGGAGGGCCGCTTGGTCACCCCCGGCTGCGTGGAGGCCCACTGTCACATTGGCCTGGACAACGAGGCCGTGGGCTGGGAGGGCAAGGACTACAACGAGGTCACCGACCCCATCACCCCCCAAATGCGGGCCATCGACTCCATCTACCCCCAGGACGAGGCCTTCGGCAACGCCCTTCGGGGAGGCGTCACCACCGCCTGCACCGGCCCGGGCAGTGCCAACGTCATTGGCGGCACTTTCGCCGTCATCAAGTTGGCGGGGAGCCGGGTGGACGACATGGTGGTGAAATTCCCCGCCGCCATGAAGTGCGCCTTCGGCGAGAATCCCCGCCGGGTCTACGGCCAGGGCGCCAAGCGGTCTCCCGCCACCCGGATGGGCGTGGCCGCCCTGCTGCGGGACTTTCTGACCAAGGCCCGGAAGTACCAGCAGGACACCGACGAGGGAAAGGACCCCGCCTTTGACGCCAAGCTGGAGGCCATGCTGCCGGTGATGCGGGGCCAGATTCCCCTCAAAGCCCACGCCCACCGGGCCGACGACATTTTTACCGCCATCCGCATTGCCAAAGAGTTTGGACTAAAGCTGACCCTGGATCACTGCACCGACGGCGCGGAAATCGCCGACGCCCTGGGGGCGGAGGGATATCCCGCCTTTATCGGCCCCAGCCTGGGCACCAAGAGCAAGGTGGAGCTGAAAAACAAGAGCTTCGCCACCGCCGGGGTTTTGGATAAGGCCGGGGTGGACGTCAGCATCATTACCGACGCCCCCGTGATCCCCCTGCAATACCTGCCTCTCTGCGCCGGACTGGCGGCGGAAGCGGGTCTGGGGGAAAAAGCCGCCTGGGAGGCCATCACCATCCGGCCCGCCCGGGCGCTGGGCGTGGCGGACCGGATGGGCAGCCTGGAAGTGGGGAAGGACGCCGATATCGTGGTCTGGACCGCCAACCCGCTGACCACCGTCGGCGGTCACGCCTGGCAAACCTTTGTAAACGGGAAGACCGTCTACACGGATTGACCATTTTCACGAATATAGAAAAGGCAGCCGAAAAGCGTTTCCGCTTTCCGTGCTGCCTTTTTTGCGCGAAATATCATAACACGCATTGGAGGAAGGGTACGGGGATGCCTCACCGCAAATCCCTTAAAACCCGCCCAATATCCTCATCGATGCAGATGGACTGCTTCTCAATCTCCGCCGGGCAGAGTGCCTCCCCGTAATTGACGCAGGCGTAGGTAGCCGCTTTGTTCTGTGCAGTCATACGCCAGAACGGATACTTGATAATGACCGGCGTATTATACCCGACGCCGAGTTCCAGAAACAGAATCCGTCCGTTCCTCCGTGTCCGTAGGAAGTTCTCGTACCGCTCCGCTGCTCGGTGCCAGCCCTCGTCCTCCACAAATTTGTCGTCAGCACGCAGATTCATGGTCATCGGCTTTCCGCAATGCGGGCAGACGGGCAGCAGCTCGGACGGAATACACATATTCGCCTGCTGTTCCATCATCTGCCGGATCGTTTTCTCGTTATCAAAGGTTTCTTGACAACATGGCGTGGAGCATTGGAACAGCCCGTAGTCGCCCTGCGTATAGAAAAGCCGCTTTTTATCAAAACCGGCTTTCTGAAAGCAGTGATCCACGTTCGTGGTGATCACAAAATAATCCTTGTCCCGAACCAGCGCCAGCAGTTCATCATAAACCGGCTTTGGAGCGTCCATATAACGGTTGATAAAAATATACCGGCTCCAATACGCCCAAAATTCCTCCGGCGAGGGAAACGGATAAAAGCCGCCGGAGTACATATCGGAAAAGCCGTATTTTTCGGCAAAGTCTGAGAAGTACCGCCGAAATCGCTCACCCGTATAAACGAATCCCGCAGAAGTGGAAAGTCCCGCTCCCGCTCCAATTACGATGGCTTCCGACCTATGTATCGCATTTGAAAGGTTCTGAATTTGCTCTATTTGACGCCTTGCTTGATTCAACATTGATTTTCCCCCAAGAGTTTGCGATAGATCTGCAAATCTTTTTCCTTGAACACATTAAAAATCACACGCTTGATTTTCACATTCCCATGCAAAAATTCTTTTACCGTGGCCGTGGCGATCTCCGCAGCCGTTTCATTCGGAAAATGAAACTCTCCGGTAGAAATACAGCAAAATGCAATGCTCTGGCAGCCATTTTCAGCCGCCAAACTCAGGCAGGAGCGATAACAGGATGCAAGCAGCTCGCAATCCCTTTTTGATACGCGGTGACTTATGATTGGTCCCACGGTATGTAAGATATATTTGCTCGGCAAATTAAAGGCCGGTGTTATTTTTGCCTGCCCGGTGGGTTCTTCATGTCCTTGCCGGTTCATAATCTCATCGCACAAAAGACGCAACTGAATGCCGCTTTT
>CANRHF010000034.1 GCA_947630345.1 uncultured Oscillospiraceae bacterium
CAACTGCTGGAGGCCGGCGTGCATTTCGGCCACCAGACCCGCCGGTGGAACCCCAAAATGGCGCCCTATATCTACACAGAGCGCAACGGGATCTACATCATCGACCTACAGAAGACCGTGAAGAAGCTGGAGGAGGCTTATTCCTTCGTGCGGGACCTGTCCGCCAACGGCGGCAACGTGCTGTTCGTCGGCACCAAGAAGCAGGCCCAGGACGCCATCCGGGAGGAGGCCGCCCGCTGCGGCGGTTACTACGTCAACGCCCGTTGGCTGGGCGGTATGCTGACCAACTTCCGCACCATGCGGACCCGGATCGACCGGCTGGCTCAGCTGCGGAAAATGGAGGCGGACGGCACCTTCGCCATGCTGCCCAAGAAGGAAGTCATCAAGCACCAGGGCGAGATCGAGAAGCTGGAGAAGTACCTGGGCGGCGTGAAGGAAATGAAGAAGCTGCCCGCGGCGCTGTTCATTGTGGACCCCCGGAAGGAGCGCAACGCCATCGCCGAGGCCCGGAAGCTGAACATCCCCATCGTGGCCATCGTGGACACCAACTGCGATCCTGACGAGATCGACTACGTCATCCCCGGCAACGACGACGCCATCCGCGCCATTCGGCTCATCGCCTCTACCATGGCCAACGCCGCCATCGAAGGCCGCCAGGGCGAGGACGCTCCCGAGACCGCGGAAGCCCCCGAGGCCAAGGAAGCCCCCGCGGAAGCCGCCGCTGAATAAGAACAGATTTGAGGCGTCCGGGTCCCGGACGCCTCCACCAAGGATATAGGAGGAAAAAATATGGCATCATTTACCGCGCAAGATGTGAAGAAGCTCCGGGAAATGACCAACGTGGGCATGATGGACTGCAAGAAGGCCCTCACCGCCTCCGAAGGCGACCTGGACAAGGCCGTGGAATGGCTCCGGGAGAAGGGCCTGGCCGCCGCCGCTAAGAAGTCCGGCCGGATCGCCGCCGAGGGCGCCGTCACCGCCCAGGTGGAAAACGGCGTGGGCGCTATTCTGGAGATCAACTGCGAGACCGACTTTGCCGCCAATGCCGCGCCCTTTAAAGAATTCCTGAACGACGTGGCCAAGGCCGTGCTGGAAAATCAGCCCGCCGACGTGGACGCCCTCATGGCCTGCCCCTACCCCGGCGCCGGCAAGAGCATTGCCGAGGCCATTCCCGACAAGGTGCTGGTCATCGGCGAGAACCTGAAGATCCGCCGCTTTGCCATCTACAACACCGGCGTCACCGTTCCCTACGTCCACATGGGCGGCCGGATCGGCGTGCTGGTGAACATGACCGTGGAGGGCATCGAGCCCGACGCCGTCACCGAGCTGGGCAAGGACCTGTGCATGCAGGCCGCCGCCATGAATCCCAGCTTCTGCGACAAGTCCGACGTGGACGAGGCCACCATGGCCAAGGAGAAGGAGATCCAGATGGCTCTGGCCCTCAACGAGAACGCCGCCTCCGCCAAGCCCAAGCCCCAGAACATCATCGAGAAGATGGTCATGGGCCGCCTGGGCAAGTTCTACGAGGAGAACTGCCTGATGCAGATGGAGTTCGTCAAGGAAAAGGGCGTGTCTGTTGAGCAGCATGTGGCCGCCGTGGCCAAGGAGCTGGGCGGGAAGATCCACGTCAACTCCTTCATCCGCTACGAGAAGGGCGAGGGCATCGAGAAGAAGTCCGAGGACTTCGCCGCCGAGGTTGCCGCCCAGATCGCTGGCGCCAAGGCTCAGTAAAGGAAAAGAACATCATACCGCGCCCCGGGCATCCGCCCGGGGCAGCTTTTTACCCGTCGTTCCATGCAGCGTAAGCGCCGCCCGGGCGGCGCTTTTCTGCTATCTGACGCCGTCCTTGACGGGCGGGGGACAGAGGGGTATAATAGCGGAAAAGGGGGAAAAAGGGACATGAAGACCATTTTGGTGATCGACGACGATGTTTCCATTGGGAATCTGATGCAGGAGGCCCTGGAACAGGCGGGCTATCTGGTCCGCCGGGCCTACTCGGGCACCGAGGCGGCGCTGCTGCTGGCCCAGCAGACCCCAGATCTGGCGATTTTGGATCTGATGCTGCCGGGAATGACCGGGGAGGAGCTGCTGCCCCGGCTGCGGGGTATCCCGGTGATGGTGGTCAGCGCGAAGGCGGATCTGGAGGACCGGGTCTCGCTTCTCCAGGAGGGGGCCGCCGACTATTTGGTGAAGCCCTTTGCCCTGCGGGAGCTGCTGGCCCGGGTGGAGGCTCGGCTCCGGGAGTCAATTCTTCCCGCCGGACAGGTCCTGCGCTCCGGCGGCATCGAGCTGCATACGGACACCCGGGAGGTTTCCTTTCAGGGAACGCCGATCCACATGACAAGGACGGAGTACGCCATTTTGAAGCTCCTACTCCAAAATCCCGGCCAGGTGCTGCCCAAGGGCCGGCTCCTGGACCGGATCAGCCTGGACACGCCGGACTGCACCGAGTCCTCTCTCAAGACCCATGTGAGCAACCTCCGCCGGAAGCTGAAGGAGGCGGGGGCCGGGGACCGGGTAGAGGCGGTGTGGGGCATTGGGTTCCGGCTGCGGGAATCTTGAACAAATCTGGAAGCTTTTCTTAACCGCTATGTGAAGCCTTTGGCGGTATCCTTGGGCCATCCAAAAATGAAGGAGGGCCATGATATATGGAATACGTCTTGGAAACCCAGGACCTCTGCAAGCGCTATGGGAGCTTCCACGCCCTCAGCGGCCTGACCATGGCGGTGCCCAAGGGGGCCATCTACGGCCTGGTGGGCCGCAACGGGGCGGGGAAGACCACCGCTATGCGCATCCTGTGCGGCTTGCAGATGCCCACCTCCGGCCAGTACCGGCTCTTCGGCTGCCCCGGGACCTCCCGGCAGGGCGCCCGGGCCCGGCGGCGGATCGGCGCGGTGGTGGAGGAGCCGGCGGTGTACCCGGATCTGACCGGCGGCGAAAATCTGGAGTACCAGGCCCGGGTGCTGGGCCTGCCGGACCGGGGTGAGGCGGGGCGGCTTTTATCGCTTGTGGGCCTGTCCGACGCCGGCGGGAAAAAGGTGCGCAATTACTCCCTGGGCATGAAGCAGCGGCTGGGCATCGCCCTAGCCCTGGCCGGGGACCCGGACCTGCTGGTACTGGACGAGCCCATGAACGGCCTGGACCCCCAGGGCATCATCGAGGTGCGGGAGCTGATTTTGCGGCTGAACCGGGAGCGGGGGATCACCATGCTCCTGTCCAGTCATATTTTGGACGAGCTTTCCAAGGTGGCCACCCACTACGGCTTCCTGGACTCCGGCCGGATGCTCCGGCAGATCAGCGCCCAGGAGCTGGAGCGGACCTGCCGGAAGTGCCTGCGGCTGACGGTCAGCGATACTTTAGCCCTGTCCCGGGCGCTGGAGAAGCTGGGGGCGGAATACACCGTGCTGTCCGACACCCAGGCCGACGTGTACGCCCGGCTGAATATTTCCAAGCTGACCAAGGCCCTGGAGGGGGAAGGCTGCGAGCTGGTGGGCGTGCAGGAGCGGGACGAGAGCCTGGAGACATTTTATGTAAACTTGATGGGAGGGGAACGCCATGATTAACCTCCTATCCGCCCAGTTTTACCGCCTCCGGCGGGATTGGCTCTTCTGGCTTCTGGCCGCGGCCATGCTGGCTCTTTCCGCCTTCAACGGCTGGCGGGTGGGCGCCGACGCCGCCCTGTACAGCGTCCGGGCTACCCTTGACAAGGTCTATTTTGACGTGTCGCCCATGATGGCCCTGGCCTATGCCGTCTTCACCGCCCTATTTCTGGGGGCGGAGTACGGCGGCGGGGCCATCCGGGGAAAGCTCACCGTGGGCAAGACCCGGACCCAGGTGTATCTGGCGAACTACTGCCTCTGCCTGGGGGCGAACCTTTGCCTCCTGCTGCTGACCATGCTGGGGGGCCTGACCGCCGCCCTGTATCTGGGGGGCTTTACCGCCGGAGCGGGAAAAGTGACCTTGGAGGTCCTGTCCTGCGTTTTCCAGTGCGCCGCCCTGACCGCCGTCTTTGTGGCCCTGGCCAGCCTGTGTACCAACCGGGCTCTGGGCAGCGCCGGGGCGCTCCTGCTGGCTCTGGGGCTGATTTTGGGGGCGAGCCTCATTTACAATGTCCTTCAGGAGCCGGACTACACCTCCGAAATGATCATCACCATCGATGGCGCCACCATGGGTCCCAAGGAGCCCAACCCCCACTATGTGGCGGAGCCCCTGCGGACGATTTTCCAGGGCCTGCTGTACTTCCTGCCCACGGGGCAGGCCATTCTCCTGACCAATCAGGAGCTGGCTCACCCGGTTTGGGGGATGCTCTGCTCCCTGGCGATCGCCCTGGGGGGAAATCTGGGCGGGATCCTGGCCTTCCGGCGGAAGGATTTGAAATAAGGCCGGGCATCAATGCCCGGCGGAGATGTTGCGGAGGTGAGAGGATGCTTCCCTGGGTACTGTGCGCCGGGCTGGCAGCACTGGTTTTGATTCTGCTGTTCCGAATTCACCTACTCCACCGGTGCGCCGACGCGCTGGGCGAGCAGCTGGCGGAAAAGCGGGAGCAGGAGACCAACACCCTGCTCACCCTCCCCAGCGGGGACCGGCATATGGCCGCCCTGGCCTGCCGCTTAAACGAGGAGCTGAAAGCCCTCCGAGCGGCCCGGCTGGGGTACGCCCAGGGGGACCAGGCCCTCAAGGAGGCGGTGACGGATCTGGCCCACGACCTCAGGACCCCGCTGACCGCCATCCGGGGCTATCTGGAGCTGCTGCGGCGGGAGGAGCTGCCGGAAAACGCCGTCCGATATACCGCCATTCTTCAGGAGCGGACGGAGCGCATGGCGGATCTGACCGACGATCTGTTCCAGTACACCCTGCTCCGCACGCCTCAGAGCCCTCTCCATTTGGAGACAACCATCCTGAACCGGGCGCTGGAGGAGCAGCTGGCCGCCTTCTATTCCGTTCTGGCCCAGCGGGGGATCGAACCGGCGGTGACCATGCCGGAGACGCCGGTTCTCCGCCAGGCGGACCCCAAGGCCCTGGCCCGGGTCCTGTCTAATCTGCTGCAAAACGCCGCGCGGTACAGCCCCGGAGATCTGTCCGTCACGCTGACTCGGGATGGACAGGTGATTTTCGCCAACACCGCCCCGGAGTTGGACCCGGTGGCGGTGGGGCGGCTTTTCCACCGGTATGAGACCCTGGCCGCCGCCCGGCCCGCCACCGGCCTGGGGCTGACCATCGCCCACGCCCTGGCGGAGCGGATGGGCGGCAGTCTGACGGCGGAGTACCGGGAAGGGAAGCTGATTTTGACCCTTTTCTTCCCGGAGGCGTTGCCAAACGGGTGAAAACGTGTTATGATAGGACTAACAAGGGGGGGAGCGCCATGAAAACCGCGCCAAAATACCCGGTCCTGCTGGTCCACGGCATGGCCGTCCGGGACAACGGCCGCACCGGCTACTGGGGCCGCATTCCCCAGGCGCTGGAGGAAATGGGCTGCCGGGTCTCCTTTGCCGGGCAGGACAGCCAGGGGACCATTCCCGCCAACGCCCGGACCATCCTGGAGCGGATCGACAGCGTCCTGGCCCAGACCGGGGCGGAAAAGGTGAACATCATCGCCCACTCCAAGGGCGGCCTGGACAGCCGCTACGCCATCTCCACCCTTGGCGCCGGGGCCAAGGTGGCCTCCCTGACCACCCTCTGCACGCCCCACCGGGGGAGCCGGACGGTGGACTGCCTGATGTGCTTTCCCAAGCCCCTGGTGAAGCTGGCGGGGAAGGCGGCGGACGGCTGGTTCCGCAGTCAGGGCGACCAGGATCCAAAGTCCTACCAGGTCTTCCAGTCCCTGACCACCGCCGGGGCGGAAGCGTTCAACCGGGAGAACCCGGACGACGCGGGGGTGTACTATCAGAGCTACGCCTTCGTGATGAAGCATCCTTTCAGCGACCCCACGTTGAGCCTGACCAATTTTGTGGTCAACCTGATCGAGGGGGAAAACGACGGCCTGCTGCCCCCCGAGACCATGGCCTGGGGGGATTTTAAAGGCGTCCGGACCGCCCCCGGCCGCCGGGGCATTTCTCACATTGACGCGGTGGATATGCACCGCCGGCTCTTTGCCAAGAAGCCCGGCAAGGGCGTGGAGGACATTGTGGAGGTCTACCGGGAGATCGTTTTCGAGTTGGCCCAGAGGGGATTTTAAGGAGGTACGGACATGAAAACGGAGAAAATTTATCTGGCTGGCGGCTGCTTTTGGGGCGCCCAGAAGTATTTTGACTGCCTGACCGGCGTTTTGGAGACCCGGGTGGGCTACGCCAACGGAAGGACGGAAAACCCCACCTATGAGCAGGTCAAATACCAGCACACCGGCCATGCCGAGACGGTGGAGGTGACCTTCGACCCGGCGGTTTTGTCCCTGACGGAGCTGCTGGAGCAGTTCTACAAGGCCATTGACCCCACCTCCGTCAACCGCCAGGGGGGCGACGTGGGGGAGCAGTACCGCACCGGGGTCTACTATGAGAATCCCGATCAAGAGCCGGTGATCCGGGCCTCCCTGGCGGCGCTGCAGGCCCGCTGCGAAGGAGAAGTGGCGGTCCAGTGCCGGAAATTGGAGCAGTTTTTCCCGGCGGAGGAGTACCACCAGAAGTATCTGGAGAAGAATCCGGGGGGCTACTGCCATATCGGCCCGGCCCTGTTTCAAAGCGCCCGGGACTACCGGCCGGGAAAGAAGGACGGCGGCGCGAACAAAAGCGACCGATAAAGTTATGAATTATAACAAAAAAGCACTTGAAACCCCGTGTTTCAAGTGCTTTTTTTGGAGCCGCCAGCCGGATTCGGCCCGGCGGCCGCGAACCTTGTCTGTGGCGATGGAGAAAAACAGCGGTTAAGTGTCCGCTAACGTAATGCGCAGGGTCTTTTCCAGCGAGCCGATTGTATGCGACGAGCCCCCGCATAGCGCGCCATAGTGATATCGATCCTTCAGGGGCCCCAGCGACATGAAGACCTCGGCGTCAAACGCGTAGTGGACGAACGCCACGAGCAAGGTATCGACCTGTTCTCCCCGCTCCTCGATCTGGGCAAGCACCGTTCCCAGCTCCTCCAGGGAACGGGCGACCCCGAGGATCTGATGATTATATAGGTTCAAAAGCCGGAGGGCCATCTTCCGCACGTCCTCCTCCGGGGCGAAGAGAACAGTCCGGCTTCTTTTCAGCGTGCGGCCCAGCAAGTCGTCCATGGAGACCCGGAAGTAGTCTGCCAGCGCCACCAGGGTGTCCAAATCGGGAACGGAAGCGCCCGTCTCCCATTTGGAAACCGCGGCCGGGGTTATATGAAGGGCCTCCGCCAGCTGGGCCTGGGTGAGGCCTCGATTTTTCCGCAAATCGGCGATATTCTCCGCAAGGTTCATTTTTCCGCCTCCACCAACGCTTTTTCTCTATTATAACAGACAGGCGCTGAAAAATCAACGACTGCCGGACGCCGAAAAATCAACCGTCGCTCCACAGACTTGAAAAGCGGTTTCTTTCATGATCCGAAGAGGCGTGATATAATATCGTCACAACGCCGGACGCGGAAGGAGCAAAGAGAGATGAAGCCGTCCTGTTACAATTTACTTACGCCAGAGGAAAGTGGCGGCGCGGTGATTTTCAACACGCGGTCGGGATGTATGGCCCAGCTGGACCAGCAGCATTACGCGGCGTTCCAAGCCTTTGAAGCGCGTGGGCAGGAACCGGGGGACGAAGAATTTCGGAAGGAGCTTCTGGCCTGCGGGTTTTCCATCGAGGACGAAGAGAATGAACTGGAGGCCATTCGGCTGGAGCTTTTTCGGAACCGGTTCTCCACCAGTACCCTTTCCCTCACCATCGCGCCTACGCAAGAGTGTAACTTCCGCTGCGTCTATTGCTACGAGAAGGACCAACTGCGCCGCCAAATGATGGATCGGGAGACGCGGGACAAAATTTTGGAATATGTGAGCGGGATGATGGGACAGATCCGCCGCCTTCACATTGAATGGTATGGCGGGGAACCCCTGTTGGCGCGGAAAACCATTCAGGACCTCAGCGACGCGTTTCTTCGACTGTGTGAAGAGCGCCATGTGGCGTATTCCGCCGATATGATCACCAACGGCTCCCTGCTGGACGAGAAGGCCATCCAGCTGCTGAACGATTGTAAAGTGGGCCAGATACAGGTGACTCTGGACGGAAGCCGGGAATCCCATGACAGCCGGCGAAGACTGAAAGGCGGTGGCGGCAGCTTCGACCGCATTATGCACAACCTCCGGCTGTGCAAAGAGCGTTACCGGGGATCGATCGCTCTGCGGATGAACATAGACCGAAATAACCTCGCCGAAATAGAGAAGGTCCAGTCCATTCTGAACGAGAATGGACTGGAAAGGACCGTTTTCCTCTATCTGGGACATGTGACGAACGAGAACGGGACTTGCGCCGACGGAAGCTGCCTGGACTCCTGTGAATTTGCCCAAGAGAAGCTGGAATTTCTTCTGGGGCAAAAGGACGGGGGCCAGCGGTTCCGGAATGGCGTCCCTCGGCCCATTTCCAACTGCTGCGGCGCGGATTATGAGATGGCTTGGGTGGTTGGCCCGGACGGGAAAATGTACCGCTGCCTTCAAGACATTGGCATCCCGGACCGGGTGGTCGGTGATATCCACAGCCCGGACACGCTTTCCAATTCAGCGCTCTATTTTGCTTTCCTGCTTTACGATCCCACCCGGGACCCCGAGTGCGGCGGCTGTAAATTTCTCCCCTTGTGTATGGGCGGGCGATGCCCCCGGGCGCGAATCAACGGACATCGGGACTGCGAAATGATCACCGAAGAGGTCCGGGCCTACATGGCCCATCCGGAACAGTTCGCGGAATGTCCGGAAGCAATATAAAAGAAAGTGGTGTGGCGTTATGAAAATTCTCGTTCCGGCTTTGTCCGCCGTCTCCGACGACTGTGACTCCTTCGGCTGTGACTCCTTTTACTGTACCACCTTTCGGCGTAGTCCATATTGGCAAAATACGAAAAATCAAAGGCCGAAACGTGAAAAGAATGGGTTCAACTGCGGCCGGTTTCGATGCGAACAGGTCTCTATTCCCAAAGGGCATCTTCAAAAGAATGGATCGTCCGGCAATGAACCGTCTGGATCGATCTTAAAATAAAAGGAAGGAGAGAAAACCATGAAGATTCTGGTGAAGGCGGTTAAAATGCCGGGTATCGGTCCCAACCGGTGTAGGTTTAGATGTGGTAATTTTAAGTGTCGAGAACGCACCTGCGAGAAGCTGGTGGTGCATTTGTAAGCCCGCCCGTCCTATGGGCAAGGAGGTCTTTGCCCATAGGACATACTTTAAAAAACATTTCACAAAAATGAAATCCTACAAATAGTAAAGGAGCTCTCAGATGAAAGCACTGCTGACCATGTTCCGCTTTGTTTGGCCTTACTTTAAAAAGCTTAAGGCCATGTTTTATATCTACCTCATCACCGCCGCGCTTTTCATGCTGGTCAGCATGACGGCGCAAACCTATGTGATCGGCCAGTTTTTGGATGGCCTCACAGGCGGTTCCATTACATATGACAAGATCTTTCTATATTCCGGAGCCTTTCTGGCGGTGGGCATATCCAATGTCCTGCTGTCCTATGCCACCAAGCTCCTTGCCCAACGGGTGGGCGTTCGGGGCTATACGGATCTGGCGCAGCAAATTTATCGGCGTCTTCAGAAGGCCTCGCCCCGGCATCTGGCCGGGAAAAACGTGGCGGAGCTGGTCAACAAGATCTATAACGACTCCGCCAATCTTGTTCTATATTATGTAAACCTAGGACTCCTAGGCCCAGGTTTTGCGCTGACCTTTGTGATGACGATGGGCTATATCTTTTATCTGGATGTTTGGTGCGGCCTGATCGCTTTTGCCATCGTCCCCATGATGATCCTTATGAACAAGCTGATGGGCAAAAAGCTCACCGAGGTTTCGGCGAATAAGGCCAAGGCCAGAGACCGGTACGTCTCCTCTCTGGACGAGCAGCTGCGGCCGGTGCGGTCCATTCGGCTCAATTCCCTGTTTGAGATTATGAGCAAACGGTATATCCGTCAGGCGAAAAATCTGGAGACGTCTTATATCAATAATGAGAAGGTCTATTTTCCCTATACCATGCTCCGAAGCAATCTGCAGGCCATCATTACCATGACTCTCATGATCTATGCCGGCTTTTCCATTCTGGGGGGACGGATGACGATCGGCCAGTTTGTCATCATCCAATCCTTTGTCTCTGTAGTGTCCGATTGTCTGTCCTATTTAATGAGCATCAATGAGGACGCCCATCAGCAGATGGCCCTTTACACCAGGCTGAAGGAGCTGACCGAGATCCCCGAAGAGGGGAACGGCGGCGAACTTCCCTCCCCGCTGGAACGGATTACCGTCGATGGGCTGGACTTCTCCTATCAGGAGGACGCCCCTGTGCTGGAAAACCTGTCCCAGCGCTTTGAGCGGGGGAAAATCTACTGCCTGGTGGGACGAAACGGGTCGGGCAAGTCCACCCTGGCCGATGTCCTGCTGGGACTGTATGTGTCCGATGGGGACGGCGCGGTCAAATATAACGGTATTCCGCTCCAGAACATCGATCTTTACCGCATGCGCGCCGAAAGGATCGGGGTGAGCGAGCAGGAGCCCATCATGCTGAATGGCTCCATTGGCTTCAACATCACCTATCAGGAGGAGCGCAACGAAGACCTGGAGACCATTCAGGAGCTGTTAAAACTATTGGATTTCAAAAAAGGCGACCTGGACTGGCACGATCCGGAGGCCGTTCTCCAGCTGAACGCCGGGGAATTGTCCGGCGGCCAGAAGCAGAAGGTATCCGTCGTGAAAGCGCTCTACAAAAACCCGGAGCTGCTTTTGCTGGATGAGCCCACCTCCGCGCTGGATATGGAGAGCCGGAAAAGGCTGGCAGGCTATCTTAAAGATCACGCCCAGGGGCGGATCACCATTCTGGTATCCCATGACCAGGAGCTGATCGGGATTGCAGACCAGGTGGTGCGTATGGATAAGGAACCCGTGGCGGCGGAATAATCCACAAAAAGTCCCGAAACCTGACGATTTCGGGACTTTCAGTCTGTCAAGGACGACAAGCCTCCTGCTCCGAGCCGGCAAACATCTCAGGCGTCATCCATCGCGCACATCTGCTCATACTCCTCTCGGAGTATTGGCTCAATTTCCCTGAGCGGAATATCAAAAAAGGAAACATTCTCAAAATTGATGAAAGACTTTTCACCCCCGCTTTCCTCTAATTCTATGATTTTATTGGCCTGATCCTGGTCTGCGGCCATCATATAGACAGAAAAAATAAGTTCGTCTAATCCGCTGATGTTGTTTGCGTCGAAGTCGTATTGTACGTATTTCTCAATATTCCGTCCGTCTGTGAAATGAATGATCGTCCTATACAACAAATGGAGCAGTGTATCCTCGTCCCAGTCAAGCTCTTTTATGACCTGCCGGGTGAGAGCCTGGAGCGCTGGCGAGACGTCCTGCCGCGCATCTATCTGCTCGTCGCTGCATATTGGAAGGTCATAGAGCGCGTCGTATACCACCTGTGGAACATCCTCGTGATTGATCGGTGATGACCAGCTGTCTGAGCCTGGACTGTCACAGGCGTCATCAAGTAAGATCACTTCATTGATATTCTTCATGTTCAAAACAAGGACTCTATTGTTCATACATGGTATCACGATCACTTCGCTGTGAATGACTTTTTTCAGATCTGATCTTGCGGCGTTGGTGATCGGGTACCAAAAACAGTCGTCTCCGCCCTTGATGCGTATGCCCACGCTGCCCCAGTACCCTGACATATACTCAGGCAAGTCGTACTTGTAGGCCATAAGGATTTCCTCTGGCATCATTACGGGCACAGGGAAGAACTCTTTGCCCTGGATTCCGGCTACACTCGTAGAAAGGCTGAGAGCGATATCCTTTATTTGCGCCGGCGTCGCCTCGTCCCCGGATTCTATTTTGGTGAGTTCCTGCTTTGATATCCCCGTTTCCTCGGCAACGAAATCAATATCCATGCGCAGTTTGTTCCTTAATCCGCGTATCCGGTTTAGCCTGTTGGGCCGGTCTCCCAGCAGGTCCTCAGCGGAGAGCCCCAGGTACGTCAGTATTTTTCCTATATGCTTCTCATAGTTCGTTTTGCTGGTCACTGTGCCGGAAAGGATCTTATCCAGCGTTGGTCTCGATATCCCGGCGCCCTGGCAAAGTCTGTATTTCGCCAGGGCGCGCTGTGTCATGATTTGCTCCAGCTTTGCCCCAATCACGCCCTGATTTAAAAATAGAGCTTCATTTTGGATCATAACGCACACCTCCTGTTGATAAATATAGCATACTTTGCCCACGATGTAAATAATTTTTTTACTTTTTTACATTTAAATTTTTACATACCGCCAATAGCATATCAGAGCGGTTGCTCCCAAATCGCCCAGGATGTATTATCCTCGGAATTTGAGTAATTCTTCATTACGTGGACGGCAACACTATTTGCGTCGAGGATGAGGCATCGTGCGAGACGGGGATAGCGGCCCCATTATCGGAACTCAGATAAAGCTTCAAAACGCGGAGCCGGCAGCAGACTAGAACTGCTGTCGGCTCCGCGTCTATGCGTCCGGTTCATTTGTGATTATTCTTTGTTGGCCAATGAGGTATAGGAGAATGCGTTTTGCCATGGAACCGACCAGGGGAAAAATGAATTGCCTTTTCACTGCCTGCCGTCATGGCGTTATATTGGAGATAAATCTCGTTTTCCGCGATGGGGTCCAGGGCCGCCGTGGGCTCGTCCAGCACGAGGACCGGGGCGTCCTTGTAGATGGCCCGGGCCAGCATCAGCTTCTGGCGCTCCCCGCCGGAGAGGTCCGTGCCGTCCTTATCGAGCTGCTTATCCAGCACCGTGTCCATTCCCTTTGGCAGGGAGGCAATCTTATCCCCCAGCCCGGCGTCCCGGAGGCACGCCTCGGCCCTTGCCCTGTCCCCACCGCCGTCTGTCCGGCCGGTGACGGTCTCCAGGATGGTGAAGGGGCCGGTCCCGGTGTCCTGGAAGACGGGGGCGAAGAGCTTATAATATTCCTCCAGCCGAAAATCCCCCATGGGCACGCCGTTTATTCGGATCTCCCCGCCAGTGGGGACGTAGAGACCGCAGAGGAGCTTTACCAATGTGGTCTTCCCCGCACCGTTGAGGCCCACAAGGGCGATTTTCTCGCCGGGCTTTATTGTGAGGCTCAAATCGTGTATGGTGTCGTGCTGTGCGCTGTTATATCGGAAGGACACATGATCGAAGACGATCTCCGGGGCCCGGTCCAGGAAGTCCGCGGCGCTTCGCGTCCCCTCCGGGACGTCTTCGGGCAGGTCCAGATACTCCCGGAAATCGCTGACGAAGAGGCTGGCGTTGGCCATCCCGTTCCACTCGGAGACGATGCCCCCCACAAAGTCCGCGAAGGAGGAGACGGCGGCAAAATAGAGCACAAACTGCTCCGCCGTGATCTGCCCCCGGAGGGCCTCCGTGATCAGCACCGCGTAGGCCGCCCCGTCCCGGAGGAGGATGACCAGGAGGTCGGCCAGCTTTACGAGAAACTCCCTAGTCCCATCCTTCCCGGTCCACGCAAGGTCCCGGTCCAGAAGGTCCCGGTAGAGCGCACGAAACCACCCGGCCATGCCGTAGACCCGGATGTCCTTCCAGGCGGCAAAATCGGCGGGCTCGGCGCAGACGTAGCGGAGCCGGCGGCTCAGGTCCGTCCGGGCCGGGCGGGCGGCGTACTGCCATTTCCGGTAAGCCCTGGCGCATAGGATATTCACCGCCGGCGCCAGAGTAAGCAGGACCACCAGCCAGGGGCTGACGCCCGAGAGGACCGTGCCCAAAAGCGCGTAGCACAGGAGGTTCTCCGCAAGCTTCAGGGAGCGCCTGGGTACGTCGCTGAGGGGCTGAACGCCGTTCCACATCCAGGTGGATCTCCCGGCCCGCTCCCCCAGATCACGGGTCTCCTTCCTCTCCAGGGTCTGATAGCGGAACCCCATGGTCTTTCGGTCCAGCTCGCAGCTCCGGAGGGACCGGTAGAATTGCAAAAGGACGTCCGTCACCGCCTCGCAGGTGTCCCGCAGGACCGTGGCGGTCAGCATTGCCAGCAGGAAGAGCCCCACGGCCAGCGCCGCGTGCCGAAGACTCTCCCCCCGCGTCACCTCACCCACCACCAAGGCGG
>CANRHF010000035.1 GCA_947630345.1 uncultured Oscillospiraceae bacterium
CGGGTCCTGGCGGGTAAGAAGCTGGCCATCGTCCCGGTCCTCCGGGCGGGCCTGGGCATGGTGGACAAGATGGTGAGCCTGATCCCCTCCGCCAAGATTGGCCACATCGGTCTGTACCGGGACCCGGAGACCCACAAGCCGGTGGAGTACTACTGCAAGCTGCCGGAGGACATCGCCAACCGGCAGGTGTTCCTGGTGGATCCCATGCTGGCCACCGGCGGCAGCGCCGTGGCGTCCATTGATTTTCTCAAGGCCCGGGGCTGCCGGAACATCATCATGATGAACATCATCGGCGCGCCGGAGGGCATCCGGGAGGTGGAGAAGGCCCACCCGGATGTGGACATCTATCTGGCGGCGGTGGACCAGGGGCTCAACGAGCACGCCTACATCGTCCCCGGCCTGGGGGACGCCGGCGACCGGATCTTCGGCACGAAATAAAATAAAGGAAATTTAAAAGCAAGAGAAGGCGCGGCTTTCATGGCCGCGCCTCCTGTTTTAAATCAACCGTTTTCCGGGCGGTGCTCCTCTCCCCAGGTACACATCTGATCTAAGATCGGCATCAGGGACCGCCCCCGCTCCGTCAAGCTGTACTCCACCTTAGGCGGGATCTGGGGATATTCCTCGCGGTGCACCAGGCCGTCGGCCTCCAGCTCCTTGAGGGTGGAGCTGAGGGTTTTGTAGGAAATGCCGCCGATGAATTTCTTCATCTCATTGAAGCGCACCACCCCAAACCAGGCCAGCGCGTAGAGAATCCGCATTTTGTACTTCCCCTGGATTAGGGACATGGTGTAAGAAAAGCCGGTGTCCTCCAATTTCGCGTCCTGAATACATTCGATGTTCATGCCCATCACTTTCCTTTTGGTAAGTATCACACCTAAATGTGCGTACTTGCTTTGTGATAAATGGATGGTAAAATTATAGTATAGGCCGGGAGAGAAGTCAATCCCGGGGAAATTGGAGGAAGAATCATGAGTAAAAAAATCGTTGTGATCACCGGCAGTCCCCGTAAGAACGGGAACAGCTTCGCAATGACCGGCGCCTTTATCCAGGCGGCGGAGGCCAAAGGACATACAGTTACCCGTTTTGACGCGGCGTTTAAAAAAGTGGGCGGCTGCCACGCCTGTGAGACCTGTTTTTCCACTGGAAAAGCCTGCACCTTTGACGACGACTTTAACGAGATCGCCCCGGCCATTCTGGAGGCGGACGCAATCGTCTTCACCATGCCCGTCTATTGGTATTCCATTCCGGCGCAGATCAAAGCCGTCATCGACCGGATTTACTCCCTGGTGGTAGGCGGCAAGGACATTTCCGGCAAGGAGTGTGGGCTGATTACCTGCTGCGAGGAGGACGATCTGGCCGTCATGGACGGGGTCCGGGTTCCCATGGAGCGGACGTGCGCTTTGAACGGGTGGAAAATGGTGGGCGAAGTCCTGGTTCCCGGCGTGCTGAACGTCGGCGATATCGATAAAACAGACGGCTGCCAAAAGGCGGCGGCTCTGGCGGACGCGATCTGAAAAACGAATCGGAAAAACAGCGCAAAAAGGACGGAAAATCGCTGATTTTCCGTCCTTTTTTGCGATTAAATATCTTATTTTCCGGCCATTTCCTTCAGAGCGTCCTTGCGGCTGAAGTTGGCCCGGCCCTTCTCATCGAAGCCCATGAACTTGACCCAGGTCATGTCTCCGATGTTCAGCACGTCCTCCACCTTCTCGACCCGCTTGGTGTCCAGCTTGGAGATGTGGACCATGCCGTCGTGGCCCGGGGCGATCTCCACAAAGGCGCCGATGGGCAGGATCCGCACCACCCGGCCATAGTAGAGCTGGCCCACCTCGGGGACGAAGCAGATGTCGTCCACCATCTTCTTGGCGGCCAGGGCCGCCTCCGCGTCCACCGCGGAGATGAAGACGGAGCCGTCGTCCTCGATGTCCACCTTGGCGCCGGTGTCGGCGCAGATCTTCTGGATGGTCTTGCCGCCGGAGCCGATGACCTCCCGGATCTTGTCCACGGGGATCTTCAGGCTGATCATCTTGGGCGCGTACTCGGAGACCTCCGCCCGAGGCTCGGAAATGCAGGGCAGCATGATCTCCTTCAGGATCTCCAGACGGGCTTTCCGGCAGCGCTCCAGAGCGTCGGCGATGATCTCCATGGTCAGGCCCTTGTTCTTCAGGTCCATCTGGATGGCGGTGACGCCCTCGGTGGTGCCGGCCACCTTGAAGTCCATCTCGCCGTGGAAGTCCTCCACGCCCTGGATGTCGGTAAAGGTCCGCCACTGGCCGGTCTCCTGGTCGGAGATCAGGCCGCAGGAAATGCCGGCCACGGGCCGCCTAATGGGTACGCCGGCGTCCATCAGCGCCAGGGTGGAGCCGCAGATGGAGCCCTGGGAGGTGGAGCCGTTGGAGGACAGGACCTCGGAGACCACCCGGATGCAGTAGGGGAACTCCTCCACGGAGGGGATCACAGGCAACAGGGCCTTTTCAGCCAGGGCGCCGTGGCCGATCTCCCGGCGGGAGGTGGAGCGGGCGGCCTTGGCCTCGCCGGTGGAGAAGGCGGGGAAGTTGTAGTGATGGATATAGCGCTTGGTCTCCTCGGGGTAGATGGTGTCCAGCTTCTGGGCGGCGGACAGGGTGTTCAGAGTGCAGATGGACAGCACCTGGGTCTGCCCCCGGGTGAACAGGCCGGAGCCGTGGACCCGGGGCAGCACGCCCACCTCGGCGGCCAGGGGCCGAATCTCGTCCATGCCCCGGCCGTCTACCCGCTTGCCGGCCAGCAGCCATTTTTTGACCACCTTTTTCTGCATTTTGTACAGGCAGACGTCGATATGCACGTCGAAATCCTCGTACTTTTCCCCGAATTTCTCGGCGAAATCCCGGCGGGCGGCGTTGAGCCGCTCCTCCCGGATGTTCTTGTCGTCGGTGTCCAGGGCGTACTCGATCTGGTCCATGCCGTAGGCGCACAGGTCGTCCAGCAGGTCGTGGTTCACGGCGGCCTTCTCGAAGGTGAACTTGGGCTTGCCGATCTCGGCGACGATGCCGTTAATGAACTTGACGATTTCCATGTTCGTCTCGTGGGCGATGCGGATGCACTCCAGGACGATGGGTTCCGGGGCCTCGTTGGCCTCGGTCTCGATCATGACCACCTTCTCGAAGGTGGAGGCGATGCACACGAAGCAGTCCGCGGCGGCCCGCTGGTCGGCGGAGGGGTTGATGATATACTTGTCCCCCAGGTGGGCCACGTTGGTGGTGGCCACGGGGCCGTTCCAGGGCACGTCGGAGGCGGCGATGGAGATGGAGGCGCCCAGGGAGGCCACGATCTCCACGGGGTTGTCGTAGTCGGTGGCCAGCACGGTGCAGGTCACGACCACGTCGTTGCGCAGTTCCTCGTCAAAGAGGGGGCGCATGGGCCGGTCGATGATCCGGCTGTTCAGGATGCCCCGCTCGGAGGGCTTGCCCTCCCGGCGGTTGAAGGAGCCGGGGATCCGGCCCACGGAGTAGAGCCGTTCCTCAAACTCGATGGTCAGGGGGAAGTAGTCGATGCCGGCCTTGGGCTCCGGGGAGCAGCACACGGTGACCAGCACCACGGTGTCGCCGTAGCGGCAGACGCAGCCGGCGTCCGCCAGCTCCGCCACCTTGCCGGTCTCCACGGTGAAGGGGCGGCCGCCGATCTCCATCTCGTAGATTCGGTGGTTGGGAAATTGCTTATGGGTGATCATGAAAAAACCTCCTTGTTATCGATGCCCGGGGAGGTTTTAGCACTTGAAGCCGCCGCCGGCGCGCGGAAGCGCCTTCAACTGCTAAAGCTCCACGGGAAATTATATTATCTTGGTGGCGGGCAGGGCCCGCGGCCAATACGCACAGGGGTGGTACTAATCGTTACACCTCCTGGGCCTGCCCGGTATCGGCGGCCAGTGGCCGCTGACAATGCGCACGGGGCCTGCTGGTTGTCGCTACAGCTGCTGGGCATTCCCGGTATCGCTCTTGCGGGCGAAGCTAAAACTTGGCCCCCTTCGGACAAGGCTTGAAATGAACCCCCAGCCCGCGGGGCTGGGGGCTCAGCTTGTCAAAAGACTTCCGCGTTTGCCGTTTGCGGCCGCCCCGTTTTTCGTTACTTCCGGATGCCCAGCTTGGCGATAATGGCGCGGTAACGGTTGATGTCCTTCTTCGCCAGATAGTCCAGCAGGCTGCGGCGCTTGCCGACCATCATCAGCAGGCCCCGGCGGGAGTGATTGTCGTGCTTGTGGACCCGCAGGTGATCGGTCAGCTCGTTGATCCGGGCGGTGAGAATGGCGATCTGCACCTCGGGAGAGCCGGTGTCACCCTCGTGGGTGGCGTTTTCCAGGATGACCTGGGTCTTCTTTTCCTTCTGAATCATGGTATTTCCACCTTTCAAAAAATTACCCGCAAGCTAAGTCAGGGCCGATGGAGCGCCGTTTTGGCTGTATCCCGCGACTGGGCCGGGGGCGAATAGCGGGCCGTTTGGCCAGCCCGACTATCATAGCATGATTTTATCCAAAAGTAAAGGAAAAATTTCCATTTTTTCAAAGAAATCCAGAGCGAACCTCCCGATTTCTTCCCATTCCGCCCCCTCCGGCAGCCGCCGGAAAAAGGCCAGGGTCATGAGGCCCCCCGCCTCCGGCGGGCCGCCCTTTGGGAAGAACAGCTCTGCCCCCTCAGGCCCCAGGACCGCCGCGGCGGGATGCCAGAGGCCCCGGATTCCGGCCAGGCAGGCGTAGGCCCCCGGCTGGAGTCGGGCCAGCTCTGCCGGCAGGGCCAGGCGGTAGATCGGGCCGTCCGGCACGGCCTGCCCGGTGAGCAGATGGGGGTGGCCCAGAAAGCCGTTGGCCTCCTGGATTTCCCCCGCCTCCAAAAGGGCACGGATGTGGGTGGAGGAGACGGTCAGGCCCCGGAATTTTTGCTCCGGCACCGCGCAATAGGGGATGCCCGATGCCCGGCAGGCCTCCGCCAGCAGGGCGCCGTTGCCCGCCCCCCGGCGGCCAAACCGGAAATCGTGGCCCCAGACCAGCCCCACTGCGCCATACTCTTCCAGCAGCCGCCGGAAAAAGTCCTGCCAGGGCAGCTCCATCAGCTGCCGGTCAAAGGGCAGCACCAGCGTCTGGTCTATGCCCAGGGCCTTTAGCAGCCGGACCCGGTCCGGCAGGGTGTTGATCAGCCCCGGGGCGGCCCCGTCTGTCAGGGCCTTGGGGTGGTGGTCGAAGGTCAGGGCCCCCGCCGCCGTCCCCAGCCGGTCCGCCAGGTCCCGGCAGGCGGAGAGCAGGGCGGCGTGGCCTAAATGGACCCCGTCAAAAAAGCCCAGGGCCAAAACTTGTTTTATTTGCGTCATACCTCAAAAAAGCTCTTTACCGTGGTCACGACCCCGTCCTGGGCCCGGGCCAGCATGAGAAATTCCCCTTCCGGGCTGTAGGCCCGGTAGAGCCCGTCCGCCAGAGGCCGGGAAAAGGAATTGCCGCTGCGGCAGCGAAGGGTCTGTTTTTCTGTCAGAGACACGGCCGGGAACTGGTCAAATAAAGCGTCCACCGGCAGAAGATACTCTTCCGGCCCTTCCAGCAGGGCCTCCAGCGGGACGGCCTCCCGGAGGGTGAACCGCCCCGCCGCTTCCCGGCGGAGGGCGGCCATGCAGCCCCCGCAGCCCAGGACGGCGCCGATGTCCTTACACAGCGTGCGAATGTAGGTCCCTTTGGAGCAGTGGACCCGAATTTCCGCCGAGTCTCCGGAAAAGGCGGTACATTCCAGGGAAAAGATCGTAATTTGCCGGGGCTTCCGCGCCACCTCTTTCCCCGCCCGGGCCAGGTCGTAGAGCCGCCGGCCCTCCACCTTCAGGGCGGAGTACATGGGCGGCACCTGGAAAATTTGCCCGGTAAATTGGGGCAGGACCCCCCGGAACTGCTCTTCCGTCACGGACACCTCTTGGCTGGACAGCACCCTGCCGGTGGTGTCCTCGGTGTCGGTGGTCAGCCCCAGCCGCAGTTTTGCCAGGTAGGTCTTCTCCGCGTCCTCGAAAAAGGGCACCGCCCGGGTGGCCCGGCCCACGAAAACCGGCAGCACCCCCGTGGCCATGGGGTCCAGGGTGCCCCCGTGGCCGATCCGGCGGGTGTCGCAGGCCCGGCGAAGCCGGGCGGTCACGTCCTGACTGGTCCAGCCGGCGGGCTTGTCCACCACCAGGATTCCGTTCATAGCGCCTCCGCCATGGCCTGTTCCATGGCCTGGGCCGCCGCTTCCAGAGACATTTTCAACGTGGCCCCGGCGGCCCCCCGGTGGCCCCCGCCGCCGAAGCCGCGGCAGATGGCGGCGGCGTCGTAGCCCGGCGCGGCCCGGAGAGAGACCTTTACCGACCCGTCGGGATTTTCCCGGAGGGTGGCGGCCAGCACCACCCCCGGCAATGACCGGGGCAGGCCGGAGACGTTTTCCAAATCGTCCTCCGTGGCCTCCAGGGCGGTCTCCACCGCCTTGGGCAGGGGGAACACGGCAATTTTTCCCCCCTGGGACCGGCGGATATGCTCTGCCGCATAGCCGCTAAGCCGGAGCTTGGCCAGGGAGGTGGTCTCAAAAATGGCCTGGTTGATGGAAAACAGGTCGCCCCCCGCCTGGGCGCAGGCCGCCGCCACGGTAAAGGTGTGGGCGGTGGTGTTGGCGTAGCGGAAGCAGCCGGTGTCCGTGGACACGGCGGTGTAGAGGGCCTCCGCGATTTTTTGGTCCATTTTCAGGCCCCAGAGGTTGAATAGATCCCAGATCAGCTCCCCGCAGGCCCCCATTTCCGGGTCCACCAGCTCCAGGGTCGTGAAGGACTCCCCGGCGTGGTGGTCCAGCCGCAGCTGGATGGCCGGCAGCAGGGGCAAAAAGCCGTCGGGCAGCATATTTTTGGAGGCCACGTCCACGGAGATCACCGTCTGCCCGGCCTGGGGGGCGTCCACGGTGAGCCCGGAGAGCAGAGGCAGGTATTTTTCCGTCACCTCCGGATTTTTCAGGACGTGGGCAGATTTCCCCAGGGCCCGAAGGGCTCGGCACAGCGCCGCGGCGGAGCCCACCGTGTCCCCGTCGGGGCGGCGGTGGGTGAGGATCAGGTAGCGGTCCCGGTCCAGGAGCCAGGCGGCGGCGTCAGCTCTCGTCATCTGCATCGGACTCCTCCAGGGAGCGCAGCAGCTCCAGCATTTTGGCCCCCTGGACGATGGACTCGTCCAGGACCCACTGCAGCTCCGGGGTGCAGCGCAGCTGTAACGCCCGGGCCAGGTCCCGGCGCAGGAAGCCCGCAGCGGATTTAAGGCCCTTTAGGGCCTCCTTGGCCTTCTCCGTTTCCAGGAAGCTGACGTAGACCTTGGCGTACTTCTGATCCGCCGTTACCTCCACCCGGGTGATGGAGATCATGGTGTCCCGCACCCGGGGGTCCTTGACCTCCCGCAGGCGGCTGGACAGCTCCTTGCGGACTGCCTCGTTGATCCGGTCCAATCGGTTGGATGGCATAATGGATCCCTCCTTCTCGGAAATCCGCCGCGCCGGATGGGCGCGGCGGGATCTGGTTAAACCTGAATTTGCTCCATGACGAAGCACTCGAAAACGTCGCCCTCTTTGATGTCGTTGAACTTGGCGATGCTCATGCCGCACTCGTAGCCGGCGGCGACTTCCTTGACCGGGTCTTTGAACCGCTGCAGGGAGCCCACCTCGCCCTCGTGGACCACGATGTTGTCCCGCAGGACCCGGACCTTGGCGTCCCGGGCTACCTTGCCGTCCTTGACCATGCAGCCGGCGATGGTGCCCACGGCGGAGACCTTGTAGGTCACCCGGACCTCGGCGTGGCCGATGACGGCCTCCCGGTATTTGGGGGCCAGCATGCCCTTCATGGCGGCCTCGATCTCGTCGATAGCGTCGTAGATCACCCGGTAGAACCGCATATCCACCTTGGACCGCTGGGCGTTGGCCTGGGCGGCGGCGTCCGCCCGGACGTTGAAGCCCACCACGATGGCCCCGGCGGTGGAGGCCAGCAGGATGTCGGACTCGTTCACCGCGCCGACCCCGGCGTGGATGACCTTCACCCGGACCTCGTCGTTGGAGATCTTCTCCAGGCTGGCCTTGATGGCCTCGGCGGAGCCCTGAACGTCGGCCTTGACGATCAGATCCAGCTCCTTCATCTCCCCCTCCTTCATCTTGTCGAAGAGGTTGTCCAGGGTCACCTTGGTGGCCAGCTTGGCCTGGGCGTCCTTTTCCGCCTGACGGCGCTGCTCCACCAGCTCCCGGGCCATCCGCTCGTCGGAGACGGCGTTGAACTCGTCGCCGGGGGTGGGCACGTCGGCCAGGCCGGTGATCTCCACGGGCTGGGAGGGGCCGGCGGTCTTGACGGTGCGGCCCTTGTCGTTGGTCATCACCCGGACCCGGCCCACGGCGGTGCCGGCGATGATGATGTCGCCCTGCTTCAGGGTGCCGTTTTGCACCAGCAGCGTGGCGATGGGGCCCCGGGCCTTGTCCAGCCGGGCCTCGATGACGGTGCCCTTGGCGGGCCGGTTGGGGTTGGCCTTCAGGTCCTGGACCTCGGCGGTGACGATGACCATTTCCAGCAGATTGTCGATGCCCATGCCGGTCTTGGCGGAGATGGGGCACACGATGGTGTCCCCGCCCCATTCCTCGGGCAGCAGGTCGTACTCGGTGAGCTGCTGCTTGATCCGGTCCGGGTTGGCGCCGGGCTTATCCATTTTGTTGATGGCCACCACAATGGGGATCTTGGCGGCCTTGGCGTGATTGATAGCCTCGATGGTCTGGGGCATGATGCCGTCGTCGGCGGCCACCACCAGAATGGCGATATCCGTACACATGGCGCCCCGGGCCCGCATGGAGGTGAAGGCCGCGTGGCCGGGGGTGTCCAGGAAGGTGATGGGATTGCCGCCGATCTGCACGGTGTAGGCGCCGATATGCTGGGTGATGCCGCCGGCCTCGCCGGAGACCACGTTGGTTTTCCGCACGGCGTCCAGCAGGCTGGTCTTGCCGTGGTCCACATGGCCCATGACCACCACCACGGGAGAACGGGGCTGAAGCTCCTCGGCGGTGTCCACATGGTCGTCGATGATCCGCTCCTCGATGGTGACGGTGACTTCCCGCTCCACCTTGCAGCCCAGCTCCGTGGCCACGAACTCGGCGGTGTCATAGTCGATGGTCTGGTTGATGGCGGCGATGACGCCGTTTTTCAGCAGGAGCTTGATGACCTCCCCGGCGGTCTTCTTCATCCGGGAGGCCAGCTCGCCCACGGTGATTTCGTCGGGGATCTTCACGGTGACGGGGGCCCGTCGGGCCACCTCCATCTGGAGGCGGCGGAGCTTCTCCTGCTCCTCGCTGCGGGCCTTGCTGCCCTTGAATTTGCCGTCTTTTTTATTATTGGCCTTTTTGCCGCCGCCGATGCGCTGCTTGCCGCCGGTGTACTTCTGCTCCCGCTCACTCATCAGGCTGTCCACCCGGTCGTCGAACCGGGCGGCGTTGACCTGGACGGCGGAGGTGTCCACCACCCGGCGCTCCCGCTTCCGCTCCGGCTCCTTGGGCTTGGCAGGCTTTTGGGGCTGGGTGTTCTGGGGCGCGGGCTTGGGCTCCTGCCTGGCCTCGGATTTGCCCTCGGATTTGGGCGGTAGGGGCTTGCCCTCCTGCTTTTTGGGCTGCTCCGGGCGCTTGGGGGCCTTGGCCTGGTCCGGGGCGGGGGTCTCGGCCTTGGGCTGCTCCGGCTTGGCCGGTTCCTTGGGCGGCTCCACGGGCTTGGGCGCGGGCTTGGCCGCCTGGGCGGCGAAAACCTGCTCCAAGGACGTGATCTGATGGGTCTGGGTCATGTAGTCAAAAACCGCGTTGAGCTCCTGGTCCGTCAAAATTTGGGAATAGGACTTGGGCTTGGCGGAAAATTTCGCGACGATGGCGGAAATGTCCTTGGGCGGCAGGCCAAAATCCGCCGCGACTTCCTTCACTCGGTACTTCACTAAACTCATATGCGCACCTCCAAAATCAATGTTCCTTCTTCTTCCGGCGCTTGTTGCGCTGATGGGCCTTGGCCTCCTCCTGCCGCTGGCGGAGACGGTCCGCCGACGTTTGAAGGGCCTGGGTCACGTCCTCCGGCGGGGGCGGGTCCAGGGCTTTCAGAAAGGCCAGGGCCAGGGGCGGGTCTAAAAAGGCGGCGACGGCCAGCTGGGTCCGGCCCACGGCGGCGCCAAGCTCCTCCTTGGAGCGGCCCAACCGGAGATATTTTTGGTTCGTGCCCGCCGTCATGCTCTCCGCCTGCCGCCAGGTTCGGTCGGCGGCGTCGGCGGCCACGAGAATCAGCCGGGCGTCCCCCGCCCGGGCGGCGGCGGCAGCCGCTTCCTCTCCCAGAGCGGCCAGGCCCGCCTTGTGGGCCAGGGACAGATACTGCAAAGCCTTATCCATTTCCCGCCTCCATTTCCCGGGCCAGGCGATCGTAGACCTCCTGAGGGATGGGGGTTTCCAGGCTCCGTTCCAGCGCTCGGGAGCGCTGGGCCTTTGTTAGGCACTCGGGGTTGGGGCACAGGTAGGCCCCCCGGCCGTTGACCTTGCCGGAAAAATCCAAGCCCACGGTGCCGTCGGTCCGGCGCACCACCCGGATCAGCTCCCGCTTGGCCTTCCGCTCCCGGCAGCCCATACACTGCCGCTGGGGAATTTTCTTCTCCATGGACGGCCCCCCTTACTCCTGGGCGGCGCCTTCCAGGGAGGACTGGGATTTGATGTCGATCTTGTAGCCGGTGAGCCGGGCGGCCAGGCGGGCGTTCTGGCCCTCCTTGCCGATGGCCAGGCTCAGCTGGTTGTCCGGCACCACCACCCGGCAGGCCTTCTGGCCGGGGATCTGGGTGACGGAGACCACCTCCGCCGGGCTCAGGGCCGCCCGGACGTATTCACAGGGGTCTTCCGAGAAGACTACGATATCCACCTTCTCGCCGTGGAGCTCCTCCACCACGGCGGCCACCCGGCCGCCTCTGGGCCCCACGCAGGCGCCCACTGGATCCAGCCCCTCCTGGGCGGCCCGGACGGCCATCTTGGAGCGGGACCCGGCCTCCCGGGCGATGTTGCGGATCTCCACCTGGCCCTCGAATATCTCCGGGGTCTCCAGCTCGAAGAGCCGCCGGATCAGATTGGGATGGGTCCGGGAGACGTAGAGTACCGGTTCCCGGCCGGCGTTCCGGGTCTCCAGGGAGTAGGCCTTTACCATTTCGCCGGGGGCGAAGGTCTCCCCGGGGATCTGCTCGCTGGAGCGGAGGACGGCGTCGCTGGCCTCCTCCCCCTGGCCCACGGTGAGGACCAGGGCGCCGGGGTCGTTCTCCGCCAGGTGGATTTTCCACATGGGAATGCCCAGCTCCCGGGCCAGCTCGTAGGCCGAGGCCTTCCGGCCGGTGTTCCGCTGGATCAGCGCCTCTGCCTCGGTGATCTGCTGTTTCACGGCGGCGAAGTCCGTCACCTTGCCGGTGACCAGCTCCTGGGCCTTGGCGGTGAACCGCTCGGGGGCGGCGTTCATGCCCCGCTCGGCCTCCCGGATGCCCTGGATCACTACCTGCTTGGCGGTCTGGGCGGCGATGCGCCCGAATTTGTCGATATTGATGGGGATGCTGATGACGCCCCCCACCTGAGCGTTGGGATCGATGGCGCGGGCGGCGTCCAGCTGGATCTCCAGGGCGGAGTCCTCCACCTCCTCCACCACGGTCTTGACCTGGAACATGGTCAGGCCCTTTTCGCTCAGGTCCACCACCACGTTTTCCGCGGGCACGTCCCGGTGATCCTCCCGGTCCCGGCGGTAGGCGTTGGTCAGGGCCTGCTTCAGCCGCTCCACCATGTAGTCCACGGGGATGCCCTTCAGGGCCTCCAGGTCCCGCAGGCTGGCGAAAATTTCCGCGCCGATGTCCACCTTGGGGGCCTCGACGGTTTTCTTCCGAGTATTTCTGGCCATTTTCTTTCCTCCTGGTTCCATATGTTAAAATTCGGCCCGGAGACGCACCAGAGCCACCTGGGATCTTTCCAGGGTCACAGGCTCCCCCTCCGAGGGCCGGACGGTGATCCGCCCGCCGTCATAGCCTTCCAAAATCGCGGGAAATTCCTTCCTGCCCCCCAGGGGGCGGTAGAGCTTCACCCAGATGGGGGACCCCATAAATTTTTCAAAATCCGACGGCCGCCGCAGGGGCCGTTCCAGCCCCGCGGAGCAGACCTCGAAGTGGTAGCGCTCCGGGATGGGGTCGGCCTCGTCCAGCAGGGGGTCCAGCGCCCGGGAGACGGCCTCGCAGTCATTGATGCTCACGCCGCCGTCCTTGTCGATGTACACCCGGAGGAACCGCTCGGAGCCCTCCCGGACGTACTCCACGTCCCACAGCGAACAGCCCTGGGCCTCCGCGATGGGCCGGGCCATCTCCGCGACCAAGTCCGTTATTTTCAATAAATTCGCCTCTTTCAGCGCAAAAGAGAGGGGCGGTCCCCTCTCTTTTGTAGTATCTACGCAAGATTACTGATAGTATACCATCCTTGTCCCCATTTTGCAAGAGGGAAATGGAAGAAAAATCCGGTTTTTTTCAACAAAATTCGGAAAAACCTACGCCTCACACCAGCCGTCCGGGTCCACCGGCTCGCCCTGGATGTATTTCCGGTCCCAGTCGTCGTCAAACAGGCGGCTGGACCGCTCCAGGGGGCATCCGGCGGCCAGATCGTCGGCCAAAGTCCGCAGAGCGGGCGCCGGCTCCAGGCAGTCCATGTAAAATTCCGGCAGAGCCGACTCCCCCAGGCTGGCTCCCAGCAGGGCGCCGGCCACGGCCCCCACGGCGGCGCTGCGGCCCGAGTGATTCACGGCGCAGATCATGGCGGCGTCAAAGTCCCCCCCGGAGGTCAGCACGGCGTAGAAGGCGCCGGCCAGGGCTCGGGGCCCGGTGTCGCATTCCAGACGGGTCATCACCTGATGGGGCTCCTCCGCGCTTTTGGCCAGGGCAATGACCCGGTGGAGCATCCCCCGCAGCTCCTCGGCCTGGGGATACTGCCGCCCAAACTGGGCGGCGGCCACGTCGGCGGCCTGGCGGAAGTGCTCCTCCAGAGGAACCTCCGGTTCCTGAGCAAGCCCCGCCACGCAGTAGGCCAGCACTGCCCCGGACAGGAAGGTGGCGGGATCCCCGTGGGTCAGCGCCACGGTCTCCATGCCCAGCTGGCCGATCTCCTGGGGCTTCATCCGGTCCGGATCAAAGAACAGCCCCACGGGGATGGCGGCGGTGAGGCTGCCGCAGGAAGCGGACTTGCCCACCGGCTCCTCCGGAGAACCGGCCTCCCCCCGGCGGAGGGTGTCCAGCATCCAGGTGTCCATGCAGCACCGGCGGCGCAGCTCCGGCACCCGGCTGACCCAGCACAGCGCCCGGTCCGGCGTCCGGCGGGTGTTCTGGACCTGGGCCCACTCCCGCTGGGCAGCGGCCACATAGCGGATAAAGGGGGCCATTTTCCCCTGGGTCTGGCCTCGGGTGGCCCCCAGGAGCAGGGCGTTGGCGGTGTAGGCCGCCAGCTGGGTGTAGGAGGTGACGTCGGCGTAGCCGTTGACCAGGTCGTAGCCCAGCAGGCCGTTGGGCCCGTAATCCCGCTGGATCTCGGGCCAGGATTTGCTGTCCACGGTGTAGCCCATGGCGTCGCCGACAGCAAGGCCCAGCAGGCACCCTCGGCAAATTTCGGCTTTCGTGGGCATACCGCCGCCCCCTTTCTGTTTTCTCCCTTTATCTTATACCGAAATAGGGAAAAAAGCAAGCAAAACTCTCAAAAATGGGAAATTCCGGGGTGTAGGGTTTACAATGATGTGTGACAAGAAGAAAAAAAGGTAGCGAATAGAGAGTACCCGTGTTAAGGTATAGCT
>CANRHF010000036.1 GCA_947630345.1 uncultured Oscillospiraceae bacterium
TGTGCTGTATATCCTGGACGAGCCCTCCATTGGCTTGCACCAGCGGGACAACGATAAGCTGCTGGCCACCTTGAAGCGCCTTCGGGACTTGGGGAACACCCTGATCGTGGTGGAGCATGACGAGGACACCATGCGCGCCGCCGATTTTATTGTGGACGTGGGCCCCGGCGCGGGAAGTCACGGCGGTGAGATCGTGGCCGCCGGCACTCTGGCGGATATTATGGCGGAGCCCCGGTCCATCACCGGGCAGTACCTGTCCGGGGCCAAGCGGATCCCGGTGCCGGCCCGCCGCCGTCCTGGCAACGGGCAGTACCTGCAAATTCTGGGCGCGGCGGAGAACAACCTGAAGGACATCGACGTGACGATCCCCCTGGGGACCTTCACCTGCGTCACCGGCGTTTCCGGCTCCGGCAAGTCCAGCCTGGTGGGGGAGGTGCTGAACAAGACCCTCTTAAACAAGCTGAACCACGCCCGGACCCGCCCGGGGGCCTGCCGGGGGATCACGGGCCTGGAAAACCTGGACAAGGTCATCGATATCGACCAGAGCCCCATCGGCCGCACTCCTCGCTCCAATCCGGCCACCTATACGGGGCTGTTCAACGACATCCGGGACCTGTTCGCCTCCACCGCCGACGCGAAAATGCGGGGCTACGGCCCGGGCCGGTTCTCCTTCAACGTCAAGGGGGGCCGCTGCGAGGCCTGCTGCGGCGACGGCCTGGTGAAAATCGAGATGCACTTCCTGGCGGACGTGTATGTTCCCTGCCAGGTCTGCCACGGGCAGCGGTACAACCGGGAGACCCTGGAGGTGCTCTATAAGGGCAAAAACATCGCCCAGGTGTTGGACATGACGGCGGAGGAGGCGGTGGATTTCTTTGAAAATCTGCCCAAGATTCGCCGAAAGGCCCAGACCATGGTGGAGGTGGGCCTGGGTTATGTAAAGTTGGGTCAATCCAGCACAACTCTTTCCGGCGGCGAGGCCCAGCGGGTCAAATTGGCCACGGAGCTTGCCCGCGCCTCCACGGGAAAGACCATCTATATTCTCGACGAGCCTACCACCGGTCTGCACGCGGCGGACGTGGCCAAGCTGATCCAAGTGCTCCAAGCCCTGGTGGATATGGGCAACACCGTGGTGGTGATCGAACACAATTTGGATGTAATCAAAACGGCGGATTATATTCTCGACCTGGGCCCCGAGGGGGGCGACGAGGGCGGTTATCTGGTGGCGGAGGGCACCCCCGAGGAGGTGGCCCAGTGCCCTGCCAGCTATACCGGCAGGTATCTCCGCCGGTGCCTGGAGGGCTGAAAAAACTCCCCGGCGAACCGGGGAGCGCGTCAGTTGATATTGTTGTATAGAAGACTGGGCAGGGAGTCGGAGAGCTCTGTCAGGGCGTGATCCCGCTCTCCGGCGTAGTCCACCTGCAGCATGGGACTGCGCAGGGCGGGCCGGGTGTTCTGGCGAATGGCCACGGTCATGGTGAACCGCACCCCGCCGCCGGGCACCTGCTCCATCAGCACGGTGCCGCCATGGCAGGCGGCGGCGGAGCGCACCAGCAGCATGCCCAGGCCGATGCCGTACCGCCCGTCCTCCACCCCCGGCTGCCGCAGATAGCGGGAGTAGATCGTGGACTGGATCGCTTCCGGCACGCCGCAGCCGTTGTCCTGAACGGAGAGATAGAGTTTCTCTCCCTTCCGCTGGACCTTGGCTTCCACGGCGCCGCCCTTGGGGGTGAACTTCATGGCGTTGGACAGGAGGTTGTACACCGCCCGTTCCAGCCGTTCCCCGTCCACCAGGCAGAAGACCCGCTGCCGCAGACCGGTATAGTGGAGGGCCAGGCCGGTGTGGGCCATCAGCCCCTCGGCCCGTTCAAACAGCTCGTCGAAGATCTGGGAGATGTCCCGGGTCTCCATGTGGCCGGCGGTCTCTCCGGAGAACCGGGCGGCGTCGGACATATTGCTCACCACCCGGAGCATCTGGAAAAGCCCCCGGTTGATCCGGGCGGTTTGAGCGTCCATGCCCTTTTCCTGGGAAGTCAGAATTGGGAACAGCGCGTCGGTGACGGTCATGATCACAGACAGGGGCTCCCGCAGCTCCTGGGCCGCCAGGGCCATGGCCCGCAGATTTTCCTGCTCTTCGTCCTGCTCCAATAAAAACACGTCCGTGTCCCCGTGGCGGGTGACGGAGGCGCCGCAGGGCGCGCCGCTGATCTCCAGGACCAGATAGAGACATCCGCCGGTGAAGGCGGCGTATTCCTCCTGACCGGTGCGCAGCAGCGGGCCCAGCGTATCTCCTACGGAGAGCATCCGGCTGGCGGCCGCGGCGTTGACCTTCTGAATCCGGCCATCTTTTACGCAGAACGCGGGCTGGAGGATCAGATCCAGCAGTTCCATTGCGTCATCGGGTCGTTCCATGACATTTCCTCCTCACGACGGCGGGGGGCGGGGCCCCATGCCTAGTAAGCCTGGGGCAGACCCCAAGGCATATCTTGCGCAGAATTTCAAAAAACTTGCGGCGGCGGGTTTCGACGAAATTCGATAATCCTATTTTAGCGAAAAAGTAAAAAAATAGCAAGGGGAAACAAGGGCAGAGGTGAAAAATATGGTCAATCATGAGGGGCACCGTCAGCGGCTGAAAAACCGCTTCCGCGCGGAAGGGCTGGATAATTTCGAGCAGGTGTACGTTTTAGAGCTTTTGCTGTTCTACTGTGTGCCCAGGAAGGACACCCGGCCCATCGCCGAGGCGCTGCTGGAGCACTTCGGCTCCCTTGCCCAGGTACTGGAGGCTCCGGCGGAGGAGCTGGAGCGGGTAGAGGGCGTGGGGGAGAACGCTTCCACCCTTTTGCGCCTGGTGCCGGCCCTGGCCCGGTATTATTTGGTGAACCGCACCACCGGGGCCAGGATCCTGAACACCACGGAAAAATGCGGGGAATATCTGCTCAGTTATTTCCACTGCCTGCCCGAGGAGACCGTGTTTCTCCTGTGCCTGGACGCCAAGTGCAAGGTGCTGTGCTGTAAAAAGGTGGGGGAGGGCAGCATCAATTCCGCCGCCGTGTCTATCCGCCGGATCGTGGAGGTGGCCCTCTGGGCCAACGCCACCTCCGTTGTGCTGGCCCACAACCATCCCAGCGGCCTGGCCCTGCCCTCCGGGGAAGACGTGCGCACCACCCAGCTGGTAGCGGACGCTCTGGCGGCGGTGGAGGTATGTCTGGCGGACCACATCGTGGTGGCGGACGGAGACTATGTCTCCCTGGCCCAGTCCGGGTACTACCGGCCCGGTGAAAGGAAGTAAAATGGATCGATTTACCCTTGTATCGGATTACACCCCCGCCGGGGACCAGCCGGAGGCCATCAAGGCCCTGACCGACGGCGTGAACTGGGGCCTGCGGGAGCAGACGCTTTTGGGCGTCACCGGCTCCGGCAAGACCTTCACCATGGCCTCGGTGATCGCCAATTTAAACCGGCCCACCCTGGTATTGGCCCACAACAAGACCCTGGCGGCCCAGCTCTGCTCCGAGTTTCGCGAGTTTTTCCCCAACAACGCGGTGGAGTATTTCATCTCCTACTACGACTATTATCAGCCCGAGGCCTATATCGCCCACACGGACACCTATATAGAAAAGGACGCAGCCGTGAACGAAGAGATCGACCGGCTGCGCCACAGCGCCACCTCCGCCCTTTTTGAGCGGCGGGACGTGATCGTGGTGGCCTCCGTGAGCTGCCTGTATGGCCTGGGGGACCCCATCGACTATAAAAACATGGTCATTTCCCTCCGGGTGGGCCAGGAGCGGCCCATGGACGAGATTCTCCGCAAGCTGGCGGAGATCCGCTATGAGCGGAATGACCTGGACTTCTCCCGGAACAAATTCCGGGTCCGGGGGGATACCTTGGAGGTCTATCCCGCCTACTGGTCCGGCCGGGCCATCCGGGTGGAGTTTTTCGGGGATGAGGTCGACCGGATCGCGGAGATCAACGCCGTCACCGGCATGGCGGAGCGGTATGTGGAGCATGTGGCCATCTACCCCGCCAGCCACTACGTCACCTCCAAGGAAAAGATGCAGCGGGCCATGCTGGAGATCCAGAAGGAGTGCGACGAGCAGGTGGCCTGGTTCCGGGCCCACGACAAGCTCATCGAGGCCCAGCGCATCGCCCAGCGGACGGCCTACGACCTGGAAATGATGACGGAGATCGGCTTCTGCAACGGCATCGAGAACTACTCCCGGGTAATCTCCGGCCGGGCCCCGGGGACGCCGCCCACCACCCTTTTGGACTATTTTCCCACGGACTTTCTCCTGTTCATCGACGAGAGCCATGTGACCATCCCCCAGTGCCGGGCCATGTACGCCGGGGACCGGAGCCGAAAGGAGGCTCTGGTGAACTACGGCTTCCGCCTGCCCTCGGCCTATGACAACCGGCCCTTGAATTTTGAGGAATTTGACAGCAAGCTCAACCAGATCATCTATGTCTCCGCCACTCCGTCGGAATATGAGAAGTCCCGCTCCGGCCAGATCGTGGAGCAGGTGATCCGTCCCACGGGGCTGCTGGACCCGGAGGTGGAGGTCCGGCCCATCCAGGGCCAGATCGACGACCTGATCGGCCAGATCAACGCCCGGACCGCCCGGCAGGAGCGGGTTCTGGTGACCACCCTGACCAAGAAAATGGCGGAGGACCTGACGGTTTACCTTCAAAAAGCGGGGATCAAAGTCCGCTATATGCACTCGGATATCGGCGCCATGGAGCGGATGGAGATCATCCGGGACCTGCGAATGGCAAAATTCGACGTGCTGGTGGGCATCAATCTGCTGCGGGAGGGCCTGGACCTGCCGGAGGTGAGCCTGGTGGCCATTCTGGACGCGGACAAGGAGGGGTTCCTCCGCTCCGAGACCAGTCTGATCCAGACCATTGGCCGGGCCGCCCGGAACGCCGGGGGCAAGGTGATCATGTATGCCGACACGGTGACGGACTCCATGGGTGTGGCGATCCGGGAGACCCAGCGCCGCCGGAGGATCCAGGACGAGTTCAACCGGGCCCACGGTATCGTCCCCAAGACGGTCATCAAATCCGTCCGGGACCTGATCGAGATTTCCAGCCCCACCGCCGAGCGAAAGGGCCGCAACGGCATCAAGATGACCAAGGCGGAGAAGGAGCGGGAGATCGCCCGGCTGGAAAAGCAGATGAAGGAGGCCGCCCGGATGATGGAATACGAATACGCGGCGGTCCTGCGGGATCAGATCATCGAGCTTCGGAAGGGCTCCTAAAATCGCGCCGCTCCCCGGCTGGGGAGCGGCGCAGCTTATAAATGAATGTTCTGAAAATGCTTATTCGGTCCGCAGAGCCACCACCGGGTCCTTGTTGGCGGCGCTGTGGGCGGGGATCAGACCGGCGATAAAGGTCAAAAACACGGAAATCCCTACCAAAATCACCGCCGCCACCGGGTCCAGATACGCCTTGGCGGCAATGCCGGCAATGGTCTCGATCAGACGGTTGATGGGCACGATCAGCAGCTCCGTAATGCCGATGCCCACCAGGCCCGCCGCCAGACCTTCAATGACGGTCTCGGCGTTGAACACCCGGCCCACATCCTTCTTGGAGGCGCCCACGGCCCGGAGGATGCCGATCTCCTTGGTCCGTTCCAAAACGGAGATGTTGGTGATGATGCCGATCATGATGGAGGATACCACCAGGGAGATGGCCACAAAGGCGATGAGAATATAGCTGATGGCGTTGATGATTGTGGTGACGGAGTTCATCATCAGCCCCACATAGTCCGTGTAGGTGATTTGATTCTCGCTGCCTTTCTCTTTATTGTAGTCCGCGATAATATCCGCGATGGCGTCCTTGGCCTCAAAATCGATGGGATAGAGGTTGATGGAGCTGGGCTCATCCAGATTGGAGACGCCGAGGGCGGAGAGATTGTCCTCATAGGTGGAGGTGGAAAAATCCCCGGCAAGCTGGGTCGAGAGCATCTGCGCGATCTGCTCGTCGGACATTCCCGCCTGCCGCATCTGGGCGATGCTGCCAGTGATCTGGGCGGCCTGCTCCTCCGGCATTCCGGGGAGCATGGCCTGGATCTCCTCCATGGTGTAGACCACCGGTTCCGCGTCGGGATCGGGGAAGGGCAGCCCGGTCAGAATATCCGTGTCCGGGTCCTCCCGCTGGGCGGCCACTACTTCGGAGGCGTCCACTTCGGCAATCAGATGATCCATCAATGCGCCGGTGTAGCCAATGACGCCGTAGGCGCTGGCACCCGCGTCTCCCTCGGGCCGGAGAATGCCCACGATGGTCAGATCCTCCGCGTCCTTCAGAACGCCGGTCATGTAGACCTCATCCTCCGATTTGTCCACCCAGATCCCGTCCTCCTCGGCATAGTAGGAGGAGGTGGGCACCAGCTTGAAGGTCATGCCCAGGAAGTCGTCGAAGGAATATTCTTTTGTTGTAGTGTCGATCTCCGGATCTCCGCCCTCCATTTTCTCCTGAATGGCGTCCCGAAGAGTGGAAACGTCCAGGATTCCCAGGGCATAGAGGGTGTAGTCCGTCACCCGGTTCTGCTCGTCTACGACCAGGGCCACCTCGTTCCAGGCCTGGGGCAGCCGTCCGGCCAGGGGGGTGTACTGGGTTTTCAGCAGGTCGTCGTTGCCGGTGAGCCGCACCCACACGTCGGAGGCCATGGCCATCCGGCTGCCCATCCCCAGGGAGGAGAAAACCTGGCTGGGATTGACCTGGTAGACCCCGTCAGAGGTGTCGGACTTGTAGACGTTGAGCTGGGTGGAATAGACGTAGCGAATTTCGCTGGTCAGCGCTTCCAGGCCGCTGTTTCCGGACTCGATGAACTCCTTGAAAGAAGTCAGGTTGTTGGTGGTGGCGCTGGAGAACATCATGTCCATCATGCCGGACATGACATTGGCGGAGTAGATGGTGTCCTCCCGGTATTCGACTTCCTCCAGATTAGAGTCCATAGCGGTGATCATGCTGGACATATCCATGGCGGCGGATTGAAGGGTCACGGGATAGCTGGACAGGGTATCCTGCTCCACCCCGGCGATATAGTTGTTGATGCCGGTGGAGATGCTCAGGATCAGGGCGATGCCGATGATGCCAATGGACCCGGCGAAGGCGGTGAGGATGGTCCGGGCCTTCTTGGTCATCAGGTTGCTCAGGGAGAGGGTAAAGGCGGTGAGGGCGGACATGGAGGCCCGGCGGCCTTTGCCGTCCTTCTCCACCTGCTCCTCGCTGTCGTCATAGGGATCGGAGTCGGCGGTGATTTTCCCGTCCAGCAGCCGGACAGTCCGGGTGGCGTACCGCTCCGCCAGCTCTGGGTTGTGGGTGACCATGATCACCAGCCGGTCTTGGGCGATTTCCTTCAGAAGCTCCATGACCTGGACGGAGGTTTCCGAGTCCAGGGCGCCGGTGGGCTCGTCGGCCAGGAGGATCTCCGGGTCGTTGACCAGGGCCCGGGCGATGGCAACCCGCTGCATCTGGCCGCCGGAGAGTTGGTTGGGCTTTTTGTGGAGCTGATCGCCCAAGCCCACCTTTTCCAGGGCGGCGGCGGCCCGGCGGCGGCGCTCCGCCCGCTTGACGCCGGACAGGGTCAGCGCCAGCTCCACGTTGGCCAGTACGGACTGGTGGGGGATCAGGTTGTAGCTTTGGAACACAAAGCCCACGGAATGGTTCCGGTAGGTGTCCCAGTCCCGGCTTTTGAATTTTTTGGTGGAACGGCCCCGAATGACCAGATCTCCGGAGGTGTACTGATCCAGGCCGCCGATGATGTTCAGCAGGGTCGTCTTGCCGCAGCCCGAGTGGCCCAGGATCGCCACAAATTCCGAGGGCCGGAAGGCGATGCTTACCCCCCGAAGGGCATGGGTGATGTTGGCGCCTACCCGGTAGTCCTTGACCACGTTGGTTAATTTCAGCATACTCGTTTTCACCTCAAATTTATTTTCATTCCATGCTACCAAACAGATGTGAACGGAGCATGAACAGCTGGGGATTTTTTACAAAAAATGGGGACAATATTTTGACGAAGCATCCAAAAAAGGCGCTCTCCCGGAGGAGAGCGCCTCGATCAGAATCCCTTTGATTTAGTCGTCCAGCGCCGGCCGGGTGGTGTCCAGCACGGTGAGGGGATCGAACATCCCCTGGAAGTAGTCCGTGTGTTCCCGCATGGTCTGGCCGGTCACCAGCAACCGGCCCTGGCGGACGTACTCGTTGGTGATGTTGGCCCAAGGGGCGGAGGTCTGGCAGAAGCTCAGATAGTAGTGGAAGCCCGCCTGCTTCAGCACCTCGTAAGCGGCGCCGGAGTAGGTGTCCCCGATGTCGGAGTTCCGGGCGTAGACCAGCACGTCGGTCTGGCCCAGTACGGGGACGATCTCGCTGGTCCACTTGTCCAGATCAGCCTGGATCTCCGAGGCGTTGAACTCCCCGTAGGACTCGTTGCCGTAGGTGTAGCAGGCCAGGATGTAGCCCCGGTCCCGCAGGGCGTTGACCACTCTCTGGGCCCCTTCCACCTGCTGATTGTAGTAATCAGAGCCCTTGTCCCGACCGTCGGAGTCGATGCGGTAGCCAAAGATTCCGTCATAGCCGGAGACCGCCAGCACCGCCCGGGCGCCACCGAAGGAGAAGTCGCTGTGCTCCTGAATAAAGGACTCCAGAATGGGCACCAGATCGTAATTGCCGGTGACGGTGGTGCCGCTGCTGTCTACCAGCTCGCAGGTGAATTGACCGTTTTCATCCACCAGCAGACGGCTGGCGAAGCCGGCGGCGTCCTTATCCGGGCTGCCGTCTCCGTCGCTGTCGGTCATGTACTGATAATAGTTGACCTGGGTCTCGGTAATCATCAGGGGCTTTTTCCCCGCGGGGAGGTACAGCTTTTTCGCGGTGTACACATTGTTGCCTTCAGCGTCCTGGGTGACCTCCACAAAATCGTTGTAGTCCACCAGCATGTACCCGTTGTCGTAGAGCTGCTGCAAAATTTTGGAGAACTCCTCGCAGGTGACGAAGTTGCGGTTATAGGAATCGCCGTACTCGGCGTTGTTCCACGCCCGCTGGGGATCGGCGATCAGCAGATGGAAAGAAAGATGAGTCACCTGATCCAGACTCCCCCATTCGGTCATCTCCGAATAGGCTTTGGCGTATTTGTCCCGCTTGACCGCCAGCTCCGGATACGCGGCGGGGTCGCCGGAGAAGCTGTCGATCACCTTGATGGCGCCCACATAGTCATATTGCAGCGCCAGTGCCTCGGAGCGGTTGAGGATATCCACCACTTCCGCCTCCAGGAGGCTGGCCTGCCGGGCGCTCTCCTCCTTGGCGATGGATTCCTGCCGGGCCTTTTCCGCCTTCTGGGCGTTGGAACGGCCCACAGCGCCGACAATAAAAATGATAATCATGATCAGAGCCGCCGCGATAAAAATGATCGGCAGATAGTTTTCCTTAAAGACCTGGGCCTGAGAGGGCCGCCGCCGTCTGACGGGGCGGGTAAATTCACTGCCGGACTCTTTGGTGGATTCGCTGCCGGACTCATTAGTGGATTCATTGGTGAATTCATCCATGGCATATCCCTGCCTTTCCAAAATATGAGAATACTAACAGTATATCACGCGACCGTTTAAAAAGCAAGTCGAAACCCGGGGGTTTTCCCTGGTTTTTCCGGTCCGGCAGCGAAAAAAAGCCGAAAAACAGGCGCCGGGCGGGAAAAAGCCGAGCATTAGCGCCGAATGGCAAACTCCACCGGCTGAGACGCGGGCTGCTCCAGAAGCTCCGGATGGGTCAGCAGCTCCCGAACCAGGGCCACGGTGCCGGAATAGTAGTAGCCGTCGGCGATCCGCTCGTCCAGCGTCACCCCCAGGGGCAGCACCTGGTGAACGTCGGCCTGCCCGTCGGGGCCGTAGTCCGCGGTGTAGTGAATTCGGCCCACCACTACGAAGCAGGAGTTGGTGCCCCAGTTGACCAGATGGTGGTAGCCGCAGTTCAGGCCGATGGAGCCTAAGTTGCTCAAAAAAACCGCCGCGTGGTTGGGATCGGTGGCGATCATATCCTGGGGCGCCATGCCGAATTTGTCCAGCCAGCGGACGAATTTCACGATCCCCACGGTGATAAAGTGGGGCAGCTTCACCAGCAGGTCCATGGCGCCGGTGGAGGCGTCCTTCACATCCTCCCGGCGGGTGGCGTGGATCACGTCCAGGATCTTCTGGTGGTAGGTATCGATGGTGTCCCCGGGCTCCATTTCCAGAAAGGCCAGCCCTTCCTCGGACTTGTCCTCAAATTTCTTCTTCACCACAAAGGCCACGGTCACGTTGTTCCGCTGGTAGAGCTTGTTGTTGCAGATAAACCGGTTCATTCTGGGCCGCAGGATGAAGGCCCGGGCGATGGCGGCGCTGACCAGATGAAAGTAGGTGTAGCGGTCGTCGTGGGGCAGATCCTTGTTCTTCTTCTCCAGGTAGGCGTCCAGGGGCCGCAGGTCCACGTCGATGCTGACGTAAGCCTCGTTGTCCGCCCGGTTGGGCATCAGCGGCGGCATGATCTGATGCAGCGCCGGCAGGTCTCGGAGCCAGACGGCGTCCCGCCGGTCGCCCCATTTGTGTTTTTGGGTCATGGTGCTTCGTCTCCTTCCAGGGCCCATCATACCAGAAAAAGGAACAAATTGCAATCCCTTTTCCCCAGTTGAACTATTGACAAATCCTTAAATCGGCGTATAATGTGTGAAAAAAAGCCGGGGAGGCTGTCAAAATGGAAAAGCTGCGGGCATTTCTGCGGCGGAAGGACATTGTTTTTTCCGCCAAGCGGTATGGGATCGACGCCCTGGGGGCCATGGCCCAGGGCCTGTTTTGCTCTCTGCTGGTGGGCACCATCGTCAAGACCCTGGGCCAGCAGCTGGGGCTGGAATTTCTGGTCCAGGTGGGGGACTTCGCCTCGTCCATGAGCGGGGCGGCCATGGCGGTGGCCATTGGCTACGCCTTGAAGGCCCCGGCCATGGTCCTGTTCTCCCTGGCCACCGTGGGCTACGCGGCCAACGCCCTGGGCTCTACCACCCTGTCCGGCGGCAGCGGTGCCGGGGGCCCTCTGGCGGTGCTGTTCATCGCCATTGTGGCGGCGGAGTGCGGCAAGGCCGTGAGCAAGGAGACCAAGGTGGATATTTTGGTGACCCCCCTGGTGACCATCCTGGTGGGGGTGGGCCTCTCCGTCTGGTGGGCCCCGGCCATCGGCACGGCGGCCTCCGCCGTGGGGAATTTCATCCAGTGGGCCACGGTCCTGCAGCCCTTCTGGATGGGGATTTTGGTGTCCGTGGCGGTGGGCATGGCCCTGACCCTGCCCATTTCCTCCGCCGCCATCTGCGCCGCCCTAAAGCTGACGGGCCTGGCCGGCGGCGCGGCGGTGGCGGGGTGCTGCGCCAATATGGTGGGCTTCGCCGTGCTGTCCTTCCGGGAGAACCGGTGGGGCGGCCTGGTGAGCCAGGGCCTGGGCACCTCCATGCTGCAAATGCCCAACATTCTGAAAAATCCACGGGTCTGGCTCCCGGCGATCCTCACCTCCGCCATCACCGGCCCTCTGGCCACCTGTGTGTTCCACCTGGAGATGAACGGCCCTCCGGTGTCCGCCGGCATGGGCACCTGCGGCCTGGTGGGGCAGATCGGGGTCCTCACCGGCTGGGTGGCCCCCAGCGCCGAGGCCGTGTCCGCCGGCGCGGCGGCCATTTCTCCGACCTTTTTCGACTATCTGGGCCTGGTCCTGATCTCCTTCGTTCTTCCGGCCCTTCTGTGCTGGGCCTTCGGCTTCCTGTTCCGGAAGCTGGGCTGGATCAAGCCGGGGGACCTGAAGCTGGATTGACCGCCGGGAGGGGACGAGAATGGTAACGCTGCGGCACTTTTCCCCGTCCGACGCCCCCGCTTTGCGGGAGGCCCAAGGCGGCGGATGCGGCCTGGAAGAGACGGAGGAGTTGATCCGCGCCTGGAATACCCAGGAATTTCAGGGCCGGTATTTTGAAATGTTCGCGGTTTTGAGCGGCGGGCGGATCGTGGGCGAAATCTCCCTGTTTTGCCATTCACCCAGCGTTCTGGAGCTGGGGCCGGAGATTTTCCCGGCCTTTCGGCGGCAGGGCTTCGGCCGGGCCGCCCTGTCGCTGGCCCTGGACGAGGCCAAAAAGAGGGGCTTCAAAATCGCCGCCCAGCAGGTGCGGCGGGACAATCTTGCCAGCATTGCCCTGCATAACAGCCTGGGCTTTGAGACCGACGGCTATGTTTACCGCAATCAAAAGGGCCGCGAAGTGCTCCTGTTCCTAAAGCCCCTCTTTTGACGGTTCCTTACAAATCGTCGTTTGCCAACAGATCGCCCCGCGCCGGGTTCCCGGCGCGGGGCAGGCGTTTTTCGTGGTTCCATTTTGCGGTGCCGGGTAAACCATGAGCAGCTTTAGCTTCTTTCGTAAATCATCCGCAGCTCGGTATTGGTCGTTCCAAGCAGGATTTCCGCTTCCACCCCGTCAAAATGAAATCCATACCGCTTATAGAACCGGATGGCTTTGTCGTTTCCTTTCAGCACCCATACCGCGATTTTTTGGTAATCCGAAAGCGCCTGAAAAGCGGCGTTCATCAGTTCATATCCGATCCTTTTTCCGTGATACGCCGCAAGGACATAGAGCGCGAAAACTTCCCCATGGGCAGGGAGCGTGTCGTCCCGATAGGGGCCATATCCTACAAAACCGACCACTTTTTCCCCATCTTTGGCAACGAGGATATTGTCGGGCCACTTATGCGCGATCTTTACGCATTTTTCGAGGGTGTGCCGCTCCATATACCCGGCGTCAACAAGACCCGTGTAGGTTTCGTGCCAGGATTTGTAATGGACATATCCCTTACCGTTCATTTCCTCTTCGCGCTCCATAGGCTTGATGATATAGCCGTCCATTTTTCCTCCTAACCCCCTTGCCAGAAAGTCACCCGGGTCAAGCCTCCGCCTCCGCCTCGGCCATCCGCTGGGCCACGCCCATGGCCACGGCGGCGCACCGCCGGGCGGCGGCGGCCTCAAAGGTGGGATAGTCCACCTCCGCACCGCTGTCGGCCTTGTCGGAGATGGCCCGGAGGATCACGAAGGGCACCTGGTTTACATAAGCCGCCTGAGCGATGCCGGCCCCCTCCATTTCGGTGCACAGGCCGCTGGTGAGGCTGACGATGGCGCTCTTCCGCTCCTCCCGGCTGACGAACAGATCCCCGCTGGCCACCCGGCCCACCTTCACATGGCCGGGATGGACCGCCTCGGCGGCGGCGAAGGCGTAGGCCAGCATCGTCTCGTCGGCGGGGAAGGTCCGGGGCATCCCCGGCACCTGGCCCTGGGTGTAGCCAAAGTGAGTGCAGTCAAAGTCGTGGTACATGGCGTCCTGGCTCACCACCAGATCCCCAATGTCCAGGTCCGGACAGAGGGACCCGGCGATACCGGTGTTCACCAGATGGGTGACGCCAAAGCAGTCGATGAGGATCTGGGCGCAGAGGGCGGCGTTGACCTTCCCCACGCCGCACCGGGCCACCACCACCTCCTGCCCCTGGAGGGTGCCCAGGAAGAAAGGCTTTCCCGCCTTAGTTGTCTCCGTCAGCCCCACCATCTGTTCTTTTAGGAGGGCCACCTCGATGTCCATGGCCCCGATGATTCCAAGGATCGACATCTTTATGCTCCTTTCGGGTAGACGCTGTGGGCCTCGTCCAGATTTTCCAAAATGTCCACATACCGCCCGGCCCAGTATTTGGCCATGGGCAGGTTCATGTCCAGATAGTTTCCGCAG
>CANRHF010000037.1 GCA_947630345.1 uncultured Oscillospiraceae bacterium
AAATAAAATTTGCGTGATACGATATGGTTTTTAACAATTTCATATGCTACAATGTGTTTATTGGAAAGCCGGACCCCAAAAAAAGCCGGTCTTCCATGGACCAACGGCCGTTGGGATCCGTAAAAAAAACAACCTGTACATCTTTTCAAAGGAGGAACAAACAAATGAAGAAACATAAAATTCTTTCTCTGCTCCTGGCGCTGGTCCTGGTGTTCAGCGCCGCCGGCACCGCGTTCGCCGCGTCCAATTCTGTACCGGCGGGGGCGTTCGGAAACCTGACCGGCACGATCAATCAAGATCCCCCCGTCGGCGGGCAATGGTCGGTCACCCTCACGGCCTCCATTGACTACAAGCTCAACAATACCATGCTTTCGATGAGCGTTCATTGGGGGCCGACCAGTGATCCAACTTACGCTACCGCGGATTACAATAAATTGTCCATTTCCCATACTTATTTGGTCCCCTTTACATTGGACTGGGAGCCCACGCATGCGTATGGGTACTATCAAGTCTATGCACCAACTGCAAGGAGCTATTATACCGAAGCATCCATTCCCGTAACTAGGCCCGCATAAGCAGTGATCCCCGGCGCAGGGGAGGCGCCTCCCCTGCGCCCTGTTCCTATTTTCCGATAAGGAGATGCACACCATGAAAAGACTGTTGCCCGGCGTTTTGATCCTCTCTCTCCTTCTGACCCTTACCGCTTGCGAACCGGCCCCAAGCAATCCCACGGAGACGGTCGCCAATCCCTTTACCCAGGGAACCGCTGCCCCTTCCGGCAGTGGCAGCTCCACCCAGGCCGCTGCCACCAGCGGCGCCGCTGAACCATCGGAACAGAATTCTTCTCATAGCGGTAGCTATGGCTTTAGTAACAAGATAGAAGATGACGTTGCCGGTTACTATGACTATACCGGTGGAGAACTCCATGTATGTTTTGATTTCGATAGTTCTGACGACTTTAGCGTTTGTGGTATCGGGCCTCTGCTATACCTGGACGGCATCCCCCAGCCCTACAAGACCGACGAAGAACCCTGGTACAGCTATATTCATGTGTTTTACCCGGAGTATCACGCGGGAGTTGACCCAAAAGTAGGACATGCAACTTATCTAGTCATGGACCTCTATTTCATCCCCGTCACGGGAGAAGCGGGAGACGCCCTTGAATTATACGGCACCCCCGTTTCCAATCCCTACATGGACCCCAGAGACCCGGAATTCAGTAATTATTACCTTGTTCAACGCCTTGCGCAAGATACCCCCGCGCGCGTCATTTTCCAGGAGACCCCGCCAACGCTGGAGCTGCCGGAGGTCCCGGATCAAGTGCTGTCCCATACCGTTACCTACGCGGATGAATCCAGCTTACAAAGCTGGTCGCCGGAGCAGCTCCAGATCCAACATGAATATGACTGTACCATCAACGGCAAAAAGCGTCCGCAAAATACCAACAGTTGGATTTGGTACGGCTTCGATCAGGAGCCAATCACCTTGGACTTCTATATTTATGGCGGGAGTTATGTTAACTACACACTTGTTTGTTATAAAAACTACCAGCCAATCTCCATCGACCCGGAGGATATCGTATGGGTGGAAGTCAAGGACGGCCAGCGAACGAAGATCCAAGTTCAGATCGATATGTCGGACTTTGACGGCTCCACGCCAATATGCTTTATGACCGTTCTGGTCCCTCGTAATTTGCTGGCATACGAGGACGGGACCAGCGCCTATGGTGACCACTACGGCTGCCGGTTTGAAAAAGTCAATTTCTTCTACTTTGGCGGCGAGGAGGAGTAGCGCTTTCTCCCGCCGCCCCAGTACCCTGTCCCTATTTTGTAGAAAGGAGCTGTAACCGATGAAAAAACTGTTGTCCGCTCTCCTGGTCTTTGTTCTCCTGCTGTCCCTCGCCGCCTGCGGGCCCGCGCCAAGCGATCCCACGGAGACAGTAAAAAATCCCTTTACCCAGGGAACTGCCGCCCCTTCCGGCAGCGACAGCTCCACACAGCCCCCTGCCACCAGCGGCGCCGCTGAACCATCAAATTCAGGTCTTCACGGTATCCACAGTGGCCATTATGAGTTCGTCAATAGAATACCAGACGATGCATGTTCTTACTATGACTATACCGGTGGAGAACTCCATGCGTATTTTCTTTATGAGGGCACAGACGATTACAGCGTTTGCGGCGTGGGGCCTCTGCTGTACCTGGACGGCATTCCCCAGCCCTACAAGACCGACGATGAACCCTGGTACAGCTATCTTCATGTGTTTTACCCGGAGTATCACCCGGATGTTAAAGTGGGATTTGAAACCAGCCAAGTCTTGGACGTCTATTTTATCCCCGTCACGGGAGAAGAAGGAGACGCCCTTGAATTATACTGCACCCCCGTTTCCAATCCTTCCATGGACCCCAGAGACCCGGAATTCAATAATCATTACCTTGTTCAATTCCTTGCGCAAGATACCCCCGCGCGCGTCATTTTCCAGGCGACCCCGCCAACGCTGGAGCTGCCGGAGGTCCCGGATCAAGTGCTGTCCCATACCGTTACCTATACGGATGAACCTCTCCTGCAATCCTGGACGCCGGAGGAGCTCCAGAGCCAGCATAAATATGGCTATACCATCAACGGCCAGGAAAGGCCATATAGTGACAGTTGGATCTGGCCCGGCTTCGATCAGGAGCCCATCACCTTGGACTTCTATATTTACGGAAGCAGCTATGTCAAATATACACTTGTTTGTTATAAAGACTATGAGCCGATCTCCATCGACCCGGAGGATATCGTCTATGTAGAGGTCAAGGACGGCCAGCGAACGCAGATCCAAGTTCAGATCGATATGTCGGACTTTGACGGCTCCACGCCGATCTGCTTTATGACCGTCCTGGTCCCTCGTAATTTGCAGGCATACGAGGACGGGACCAGCGCCTTTGGCGACCACTACGGCTGTCGGTTTGAAAAGATCAATTTCTTCTACTTCGGCGGCGAGGAGGAGTAGCGCTTTCTCCCGCCGCCCCGGCGCGTCCATATTTTCGATAAGGACAGATCGCCGAAACTGTCCATAATATAAACACACTTGACTTTTCATCAGAAATATGCTATCCTATTTACCAAATACCCGCCGTGGAAGAACATTTCTTCTTCCACGGCGGGCAAACCCATAGGAAAGGTTTTCTCTTCGCAAACACGAAAAAAATTTTTGAAAAATCCAAAACTTGCTCAATATGCTATGGTCTTTTCCCGGGAGCGGTAGTAAAATAAATAAATAGACCTGTTCACGGCGCAACGGACAACGCGTTTACACGGAAAGGAGCGGATCGCCTTGGAAGTACGATTTGAAGGACTGTCCAAGAAATACCGGGGCAAATACGCCCTGAAAAACTTCTCGGCCACGTTGGAAAACGGGGTCTACGGCCTGCTGGGCACCAACGGCGCGGGCAAAACCACCCTGCTGAACCTGTTTATGGGCATCCTCAAGCCCGACGGCGGGGAGATCTACATCGACAACGAAAACATCCGTTCCCTGGGAACAGACTTCCTGAGCAAAATCGGGTATCTGCCCCAGTACCCCCAATTCTACCGGGACTTTACCGTGGCGGAGTTTATGGACTATATGTGCGTCCTGAAGGACATTCCCCGGCAATACGCCAAGCCCCGGATCCGGGGCCTGCTCCACCGGGTCAATTTGGACGAGGCCAAGGGGAAAAAGGTGGGGGCTCTCTCCGGCGGCATGCGGCAGCGGCTGGGCATCGCCCAGGCCATGCTGAGCAATCCCGGCATCCTCATTCTGGACGAACCCACCGCCGGGCTGGATCCCCGGGAGCGAATCCGATTCCGGAACCTGATCTCCTCCTTTGCCGAGGACCGGATCGTGATCCTGGCCACCCACATCGTGCCGGATATTGAGTTCATCGCCAGCCAGATCCTGCTGCTCCACGAAGGAGTACTGCTCAAGCAGGGCAGCCCCAAGGCCCTGACCGACGAGCTTACCGGGAAGGTCTGGGCGCTGGAGCTGGACACGCCCGACGTGCCCCGGGACCTGATTCACCACACCATCAGCAATATGGCCCGGGAGGGCGAGGGCATCCGGCTGCGCATCCTCTCCGACACCAAGCCCCATCCGGAGGCTCAGGCCGTCACCGCCAATCTGGAGGAGGTCTTCCTCTACCACTGTGGGGAGGAAGCAATGTGAAAGAGCGGATTCTATCTTTTTTCCGCCTGACCCGCTACGAGCTGCGAAAGGCCTTCGGCACCGTCTGGATGGCGGTGTTCCTGGCCGCCCTGCTCCTGGCCAACGGCTGGCGGCTCTATGACAGCTACCATCAAAAGGTGGCGAAATGGGAGGACTATCCCCAAGTATATCAGGAATGCTACGCCTACCTCTCCGGCTCCATTACTACGGATAAAATCAACTCGCTGATGAGCGTCTACGGCCCCTTGCAGGAAAAATTCCCCAATCTAAACCGGGAATACGACCCCAACGCCTATACCTACAGCGAGGAGGAAGACTACAGTTTTTTCTGGGAGCTGTTTTACGAACCAATCTATTACGACTACCTCTATCAAAACCACGCGGTTCAGATCACGGGTCAGGCCCGGGAGCTGGCCGTCCTCTATCAGGAGCTGGGCAATTCCTACGACGCCGCCAGAAATGAGATCCTCGCCCAGGACTTTGCCGGGCGGTGGGTGCCCTACTTTGGGGATACCCGGCACTATGAGGTGCTGCTGAACTACGACTTTTCCTCCATGCTGGTTCTGGTGCTGTGCCTGTTCGCCCTGTGCGGGGTGTTCGTCACCGAAAAGGAAACGGGGATGTATATGCTCCACCGCACCACCCGGCTGGGCGGCCCCGCCACCGTGGGGGCGAAATTCGCCGCTTCGGCGTTCTTCTCCATCGCGGTCAGCGTTCTGTTTTTTACACAGGACTTTTTGACCCTTCATTTTCTGGGCCAGAGATGGGAGGCGCTCAGCGACCCCGTGTACGTCCTCTGGCAGCTGGAATACACCCCCCTGCGGATGAGCCTGGGCATGGCTTTCCTGACCCTGGGCGCCGTGAAAACCCTGGGGGTGCTGTGCTGCTGCTGCTTTTTCCTGCTGGTCTCCTGCCTGGTCAAGCGGGTGCTGAGCTCCTTCATCATCTCCATGGCGCTGCTGTTCGGCGCGGTGGCCGCCCAGAATCTGGGTGGCGTGGGATATCCCGGCAAGTGGTGTAACCCGATGGAGCTGGTCATCGCCCGAGAGCTTTTTATGCAGGACGACTTTGTGAATCTGTTCGGCCATCCGGTGCGGTATTTCCTGACCATGATCCTGGGCGTCATTCTGACGGCGGCGGTGGTATGCCTGGTCATTCTCTACCGGAACCGCTCCACCCGGGCGGGGCTGCTGGAAAGGAGGCGGCGGAATGTTTCTGTATGAGTGGAAGAAGCTCCTGCTCCGCAGGGGCGGGATCTGGCTGCTCCTGCTGTTCTTTGTGGGCGAGATCGCGATCTCCGTCCTGTTCTGCCAGCCCTACGACCGGGTCCTGGAGCAAAACCGGGAGGTCTACGACCGGTATCTTTCCAGCGTCAACGGCCCGCTTACCCAGCAGAAGCGGGAATTTATAGAGAGCGAAATGGCCCGCCTCAATGACGTGCATATGCAGCTCTCCCAGCTCAATTCCAACTATTACCAGGGCAAGATCCCCCAGGACGAGTACCAGGCCCAGCTGGCAGAGCTCACCCAGCAGGACGCCGACTACACCGGATTTGCCAAGCTCTACACCCAGTACATCTACGTCCGGGAGGTCCCGGAACGGCGGTACTTCCTCTACACCGGCGGCTGGGAGCGGCTGCTGACGGACTGGGACCCGGACTATTTGCTGCTGCTGGTGCTGGTGCTGCTTCTGACTCCGGTATTCTGCGAGGAGTATGAAAGCCGGATGGATCAGATCCTGCTGACCCAGAAGCGCAGCGCCGGGGCCCAGGTGCTTTGGAAGGCGGCGGCGGTGGGGAGCCTGACGGTGCTGCTCACCGCGACGGCCCAGCTGTGCCGGGTGATCACCTACGGCGTCGCCTATGGCCTCCCGAATGGAAACTACCCTCTGGAATCCCTGGTCAGCTTCGGCGCCAGCGTGAAGGGGCTGTCCATCCTCCAGGGCTTTTTCCTGCAATTCGCGTTGAAGGAGCTGGGATATCTGTACTGCGCCCTGACGATCCTGGCCCTCTCGGTGCTGCTGAAAAAATTCGCCCTGACGCTGATGGCGGGGCTGATCGCCCTGCCCCTGCCCTTCCTGACCCTGCGGGACACCTTCGTTCTGGTCCCCATTCCCGGGCCCTGGGCCCTGACGGTGGGCACGGTCTATCTGTCCCCCTCCCAGGAGCTGATCGGCTTTACAGAAATGACGCCGCTCCAGCTGGGACTGTTCGTGCTGGCGGTGGCCGTGCTGATGGTGCTGCTCTTCTTCTACGTCTGGTGGAACAACACCAACTGGGCCATCAAGAGGATCTCCTTCGGAAAAGGAGGCGCAACAAAATGAAACGTCGTTTCCTTGCTCTTATTTTGGCCCTTGGCCTGCTGCTTCCCGGCTGCGCCGGGGGAAAAAACGACCAGGTCTTCTATAATTCAGACACTTGCGGCTTCTTTTACTCCGATCGGTATGTGCTGATCGCGGATCGATTTACCCCAGTGCTTGTGGATCAGCAGACAGGTGCGCGCCGCCCCTTCCCCATCGACGCCGAGGGCAACGCCATTTTTGATACGCCTGCCCTCTTTCAGAGGGGCCAAGAGGTCTACTACTTGAAAACCCGGCAGCAGACCAGCTCCGACGGCAGCATCATCCGCTCCAGCATTGAGGAACTGGTGGCCATGAATCCACAGACTCTGGCGGAGCGGGTAATCTACCGTTTTTCCTGGGAGTATCAATGGTTCTTCGGCATGCTGGACCTGCCCCCCCAGGATATTGAGATGCGAATCGTCTATTCCTTTTTCCTTCACGGGGGGTATTTCTACTTCGTGAGCAACCAAGGACTGTGCAGGATGAGCCTGCTCACTGGGCAATATGAACTCTACGTCAAGGATATGTCGCGGCAGCACGCCTACGACGGGCAAAATCTGTACTACACCGACAGCTATAACCGCTTGGTGATCCAAAATCTGGACACCGGCAGCAGCCGCACGGTAGAGGACGTAGTGGCGTCCAACTTCCGCTATACGCCCCAGGGCGTGTACTACTTTAATATTCTATCGGAAAATACCCTGTGGCACTACGATCCCGCCACCGGAAAAACGGAAAAGGTCTCCGATCTTACGGGTTCCAACCTGGATTTCGACGAAGACAGCCTCTATTTGCACACGGATGACGGATTTTTGATCCGGCTGGACCGGAGCGGCCGGGAGCTGGCAAGGGCGGAGATCTACGGCAGCCTGGTGACGCCCTACCAGGGGGACTTCCTGTACCAGATGGATAACACGCTGGACGAAAACGGAAACTGGGTCTCCCAGCTCTACCAGATCCGCAAATCCGACCTGACCAAAACGCTGATGAGCTAGCAAAAGCCCCCGCCGCGGCGGGGGCTTTTTCATGGTCCTTGTCAAATTGTCAAAAAACACCGGGGCTCGGTGGCGCAACTTTGTTTCCTTTTTGTTGATTTTGCCCTTGCATTTTGGAATTCCCAGGTCTATAATAGGCAAGGTCAAAATTGGACAGTTTAAGGAAGCGACTTTCCATGAAAAACAGCGGCGGAAAAACCGCCCATCCCCACGCCCCCCGCCGGGCTGCCGCCGTTCCGGTCCCGGTACGGCATCCCCTGCCCCGTTCTCCCCTTTCGGATCCCTTTCTCAGCCGGGTCCGGCGCTTTTTTTCCAAAAACGCGGTGATGGTCATCGCCTTTTTCGCGGCGCTGCTGACCACCCTGGTGGTGCCCATCGACCGGGCGTACCTGGGTTACTTTGATTTCAAGACCCTGACCTGCCTGTTTTGCGTTCTGGCGGTGGTCTGCGCCCTGAAAAATATCAACTTCTTCTATCTTTTGGCCCGGAAAGTGGTGCGGGTCTTTAAAAACGCCCGGATGAGCGTCCTGGCCCTGGTGTACATCACCTTCATCGGCTCCATGCTCATCGCCAACGACATGGCATTGCTCACCTTTCTGCCCCTGGGGTATCTGGTGCTGTCCACCACCGGCAAGGAAAAGTACATGGCCTTCACCTTCATCATGCAGAACATCGCCGCCAACCTGGGCGGGATGCTCACCCCCTTCGGCAACCCCCAGAATCTGTACCTGTACTCCCATTTCAATATCCCCGATGGGGAGTTCTTGTCCATCATGGCGCCGCCGTTTTTCCTGTCCGTGGCGCTGATCACCGTCTGCTGCTGCCTGTTCGTGAAGCCGGAGGCCCTGGAGATCGGGGACGAGGCCCTGCGCCTGGACCCCAAGCGGACGGCGCTGTACCTTGGTCTGTTCGCCCTGGCCATCGCCATCGTCTTTCGGGGCATCCCCTACTGGATCGGCCTGCTGGTGATCCCGCCGGTGCTGCTGCTGACCGACCGAAAGGCGCTGAAAATGGTGGACTATCCACTGCTGCTGACCTTTGTGTTTTTCTTCGTTTTCTCGGGAAATATGGCCCGGATCGGTGCGGTAAAGGACTTTTTCTCTGCTTTGATGAGCAAAAGCACCCTGCTTTTCAGCGCCCTTTCCTGCCAGTTCATCAGCAACGTCCCCTCCGCCATCCTGCTGAGCCAGTTCACCGGCAACTACGCCGAGCTGCTCTGGGGCGTGAACGTGGGCGGCGTGGGGAGCCTGATCGCCTCCCTGGCCAGCCTGATCACCTTCCGGGAGTACGTCCGGCACAACCCCGGCAAGGCGGGGGCCTACATTGGTGAGTTTAGCGCCTTTAACTTCGCCTTCCTGTTCCTTTTGCTGGGATTTTTGTTCCTCATCAAGCTGATATAGAAGATCTCCCCGCTTCAGGTGAAGCGGGGAGGTTTTTTTCAGTGGTCAAGCAGCCGGGCGTAGAGGCGCTCCATCAGGTCCCGGAGGGGCCGGAAAAGGGCCAGTGCCATCACAAAATTGCCCGCGCCGTGGATTAGGTCGAAGGGAATACCGCTGATCCACCAGGAGACGGCGAAGGCCCATCCGCCGGTGACGGCGTACACCGGCGCGCACAGCAGGCCAAAAAAGATCCCGAAGGCGGCGGACAGCAGCGCCCAGACCATGGTGGTTCGGCATTTGCGCAGAAAGATGGACGCCACCGCCAGGATCAGCCAGATGTACAGATAGTTGATGGACCAGAGCTGGATGGGATAGACCACCAGCTCCAGGCAGACATAGGTATAGACCGGCAGCAGGGCCTTCCAGCCGAAGGTGACGGCGAAGAGCATGACAAAAAGGGACACCGGCTCCACATTGGGGATCCCCGCCATCAGGAGCTTGCCCAAAAAGCAGAATACCCCCATGAAAGCGAACAGCACCAGCTCTTTCAGGGTGATTTTCCCCCGCCCGGCGCTCATTTGGTGTACTCGAACCGGAAAACGTCCCCGTCCTGGATGGGGGTGGTGTCCGCGCCGGAGGTGGCGTACTCGCCGTTCTGGTAGAGGGCCCAGTAGGCCCCGTCGTCTTCATAGACCGCGTCCTCGCCGTCCACGGTGAGGATGTACAGCCCGTACTCCCCCTCTTCGCCCTGCACCAGGCCCTCAGAGAGGATCACCTCGCCCAGAAATTCCGCCGAGGTGGTATAGGTAAAGCTTTTGGTGCTTCCGTCGCCGTGGAGGACCTCCACGGTGATGGTCTTTGTGCCATCGTCGGTCTGGGGCCGGTTGGCATACCAGATACCCGCCAGAATGCCCGCCAGGACCAGCAGCGCAACGGCGGCCAGGAGGATCGTTTTCTTGTTATTCATCGGAATATCTCCTTTTTCTTTTGTATAGTCCTATTGTACATCCAAAAGCGGGACTTGTAAACCGTTTTTTCCGTTTTCCGGCCCGGTAAGGAGCCGGGCGGGTTCCCGGTTCCGGACGGCGTCTATAAAATCCCGAATGGAATTGAGCGGGCGGGCAAAGGCCATACCGCCAAGCAAGGGATCGGCGGTGTGGATGTCCGAGCCCGCAGTCACCGGAAGGCAGAAGGAGCGGGCGTAGTCCAGGGCCCGGCGGTTCTGCTCCCAGGGCTGGGCCCGGTTGACCCCCTCCACCCCGTCGCAATCGTGGGGGTACAGGTGAATGCCCTTTAGGTAGGGCCGCTCCCGGAAGGGGTGGGCCTGGATCACCAGGCCCCCGGCGGCGGACACCGCCCGGTACTGCTCCTCCGGCGTCCAGGAGATCATCTCCGGGTGGGCCAGGAGAAAGGCTTTGTCCAGGCCATAGATCAAAAATTCCGCGCCGCCGTAATTCTCCTCCCAGCCGAAGAATACCCGCAATCCGATGCGCGCGCCCTCCGCCCGGGCGTTTTCATAGCCCTGGCAGAAGGCGTCTACATAGCCTGCCCAGGGCAGGTCCCGGCTGGGGCGGGAGTTGCCCCGGAAAAAGTGGTCCGTGACGATGATGGCGTCATAGCCCTCCGCCATCCTTGCCCGGGCCTGCTCCGCGCCGGTTGCCCGGCCGCAGGCGCTGCCCTCCAGCGTGTGCAAATGAGTCTCAATCAGAAATTCCCCCGGATTTTTCGTCAGCCGCGCCATGGCCGCGCCTCCCATTTTTTCGGATTCCATCCGCTCTTTGTAATCTACTATAACACATTTCAATATAGGCCGCAATATCCGGTCGTTAAATTCCGTTAAATTCCGCCGAGGCGGGATTTGGCGTTTTTTCAAGGTGTTGGTAATCTGCGAGAGCAGCTGTTTAAAAACGCCATTTTAATTTTGGGGTTAAAATTCCATAGGAATACTAAGAAATTGATAAAAATACGCACCGGAGGACGTCAGGCATGGCCGTCGCGCGGCGCAATGGTCCCGGTTCAGACTGATCTTCATATTGGATCGCCCCAAGAGGGTAATCCGGGCTGGATTTCAGCTTTGAAAATGGAAATATGCGTGTTATAATGGAGTCGAAAAAAGGAGGATTTTGGAATGTTTGAAAAAAGAAATTGCGAAGCTCGGCGGATTGCCGTTGGAGCAGCGCTGACGGCGGTCCTGTTCCTGTCCGGTTGTGGAGCGGAAGGAGCTGTCCAGACTTCGGCCAATATGGTAGCTCCGGGTATCACCGGGCCTGCGGAATATGGAGACTGGAGCCCTGCCCCAGAGAACACTTTCCGGGTATCCTTCCTCGTGGATGGACAGGAGATCGATGTGCAGGAGGTCCCGGAGGAACGGCCCCTGGCATCCGTGCCGGAGGTGTCGATCCCCGGCCTGATCTTCGGCGGCTGGGAGAATGAAATTGGGGAATTGACGGAGCCGTTGGGAACGCTCATTTGTGGGGACACCACCTACATCGCAAGGCTGTACCCGGATCTGCGTAGCCACGTTCCCTACCTGTTCCCGGATGAGGACGGAGCAATCCGCCCGGATGATGCGCTGACGGCGGATGATCTGGCGGCGGCCCTGAATGCGCTGGTAGTCCCCGGTGGGGAGGGGCACCTTCCCGGAATGCCGCTGGGGGACTACCCCCTGACCGGAGAGGTACTTTCCCATGTGCTGGCCGGCTGCTTCCCCGGCAGCGGAGCGGCAGAATTGTCGGATTTGGAATCCGTGACCAGGGCAGAATTTGCCCGGACCATGAACGCCCTGCTCGCAAGGGGCGGGGAGCGGGTGTCCCTCTCGGATGATGTGACGCCCTTCCCCGATCTGGCGCTGAACCGGGAGGATGCGGAGGATATCTTGGAAGCAGCCCTGGCGCACACGCCGGATGAAAATGGTGAGATTCTTCTGGAAGGACTTCTGGGCCGGAATTGGGCGCCTGGCTTTTTCCATATCGCCGGATACCTCTACTATGCCGATGAGGCTGGGAACCTTCTGAGAGACACTGACTATGGCTCTTTCCACTTCCTACCGGACGGGCGGTATACCAGCGGCGATGAGGAATTGGACGCCCTGGTGGCGGAGCTTCTGGCGGGCTGGATTGCGGAGACGCCGGAAGCGGAGGGCGATGCCCTGCTGCAAAAGGCGTATCTCTACGTTCGGGACATGACCTACTCCGGCGGGAACCACTACGATTTTGGGGCCGTGGGCTGGGATGTGGAGGAAGGGAAAAAGATGCTCTCCAATCACCACAACAACTGCTACGGCTATGCCGGTGCGTTCTGCGCACTGGCCCGGGGACTGGGCTATGACGCCTGGTGTATCAGTGGAAAAGCGCTTGCCAAGGCGGCAGAACACGCCTGGGTAGAGGCGGAAATTGACGGAACCACATACGTCTTCGACCCACAGCAGGAAAACCGGCGGATTGAACAGGGCCGTGGAAAAGGCGACTTTGAAATGTACATGATGTCCTACACTTACGCGGCTGATTGGTTTTACATCCGGCCCAGTAAATAAAAAGAACCGGATCAGGCGTAGCCTGCATCGGATTCGGTTTTATAAAAAGCAAGGAGGTATGGATCCTGCCGCGGCGACAAAAGATTTTTAGCATTTTTGTATTTTAGCCGTCATTAACACTTGACATATGAAAAAGGATTGTGGTAAAAATGCAGTTAGTTAATGCTAACACACGGTTTTCTGCCGCTTCGCCAAACGGCTTTTGTGCTGCTGGTCTGTGTGCCTCTCATTCCGGTGTCCATCGCAGCGGTGCAGACCTGGGCCAAGAAGCTGCTCAGCAAATATTGGGGCCAGTATACCGCCCTGGGGGACACCTTTCTGGAGAATCTGCTGGGCCTGACCACATTGAAAATATACCAGTCCGATGGCTTCAAAAACGATGAGATGAACGCTAAGGCGGAAAAGTTCCGCAAAATTACCATGAGGGCCTTGTCCTTTTGATTGAGACGCTTAATTGCCTCAACGTTTTCAGTTTTCTTTTCAGCATACGCATCCTTCTTTCTGCCTCTTTTCATAAAAAATCAGCCGTTTCGCAATACTGCAAAACGGCTGATTTTTGGTTGGTTGTTACATTTTGAGATTCAGGCTCTGTTCTTCATCTTCCGATTCATCCTCGGACGTTTCCGAAGATTCCTGAATGACGCCCAATGCCTGGGATAGCTTTTGCTCCAGAATCCCATACACGGCCTTTGCCTTTTCGTATTTCTTTTCTGAAAAGGAGACAAACGGATCGTACCGGCTGGTACTCTCCCATAAAGTCAAAGCCTCCGCAATATCTTCAAGTTCTTCGGGAAGCTCGATCTTCAGCCTTTGGCACTGGTCTGTCAATTTCAGAATGCTGTGGGTAAACGCGGGCGTCTCGCCATATAGCAGGATCAGCCCTTTCAGCGCCTTCTCCACCGCCTGCTGGATATGATAGGTGGCAGCTGTTACGGCA
>CANRHF010000038.1 GCA_947630345.1 uncultured Oscillospiraceae bacterium
GCCGGGGGCCCTACTTTCTTGCTCCTGCAAGAAAGTAGGCAAAGAACAGGCTTAAGGGGGCGCTTCGAGCAAAGGCGCCCCCCTTAAGAATCCCCCCGCCGCTCCCCGGTAGTGCATAAAAGCGGAGAAGGTATGTGGGCTTACGACTTTTTAACGTAAGTATGCAAAATTTTAGGTGCAGCGTGAAAAATGGTGCGCTGCGTTGACAGTTGCACTGCCAGCAATTGGTGCTTGCACCCGAATAGAAGTAGAAGACTTGCTAAAACTCCACTGCACCGATTAAGAAACTCCGCTAGTAAAACTTATCAATCAGCGCTTAGCAAAATTTGGAACGCTGCATGGAAGGTTTCGTACATTCACGGTAGACGGGCCGTAGGCCACCTCCATATTTCCCCCAGCGCCTCTGGCGAGGCGGCGGGGGATTCCAAAGGGGGCGCCTTTGCTCGAAGCGCCCCTTTGGTCGGCTTCTTTGCTTACTTTCTTGCCGAAACAAGAAAGTAAGGCCCCCGGCAGGGGTCGGGGGAGCAGTGCCGAAAAGGGAAGCACCGAAATAAGAAGGTTAGCAGGAGCATTTCTGCTCCTGCCTGAAAAGGAAGATTCTTTTAGTTCTGTATCAGAACCCGCACTTCTGCTCGATATAGTCCTTCAGCTCCGCGATGGGAATGCGGACCTGCTCCATGGTGTCCCGGTCCCGGACGGTGACACAGTTGTCCGCCGGGGTCGTCTCGTCGCCCACGGTCTGGAAGTCCACCGTCACGCACAGAGGCGTGCCGATCTCGTCCTGCCGGCGGTAGCGCTTGCCGATGGAGCCGGAGTCGTCGAAGTCCACCATGAAGTCCTTCTGCAATGCCCGGTAGATCTCCTCGGCCTTGCCGGAGAGCTTCTTGGACAGGGGCAGCACCGCCGCCTTGAAGGGCGCCAGGTAGGGGTGCAGATGCAGCACCGTGCGGATATCCGGGTTGCCCTTCTTGTCCTGGCCCACCACTTCCTCGTCGTAAGCCTCGCACAGAAAGGCCAGCGCCACCCGGTCGCAGCCCAGGCTGGGCTCGATGACGTAGGGGATATAGTGCTCCCCGGTCTCCTGGTCGAAGTAGTCCAGGCTCTTGCCGGAGGCCTCCTGATGGCGGCCCAGGTCGTAGTCCGTCCGGTCCGCGATGCCCCACAGCTCGCCCCAGCCGCTGCCGAAGGGGAACTGATACTCGATGTCCGTGGTGGCCCGGGAGTAGAAGGCCAGCTCCGCCGGCTCATGGTCCCGCAGCCGCAGGCTCTCCTCATGGATGCCCAGGCTCAGAAGCCAATTCTTGCAGAAGTCCTTCCAATAGCCGAACCACTCCAGGTCCGTGCCGGGCTTGCAGAAGAACTCGCACTCCATCTGCTCAAACTCCCGGATGCGGAAGATGAAGTTGCCCGGGGTGATCTCGTTGCGGAAGGCCTTGCCCACCTGGCACACGCCGAAGGGCAGCTTCCGCCGGGTGGTGCGCTGGATGTTGGGGAAGTTGACGAAGATGCCCTGGGCGGTCTCCGGCCGGAGGTAGACTGTGGAGGCGGTGTCCTCGGTGACGCCGATCTGGGTCTTGAACATCAGATTGAACTTCCGGATGGGGGTAAAGCTGTGCTTGCCGCAGACGGGGCAGACCACGTCCTCGTGCTCGGCGATATAGGCGTCCATCTCCTCGAAGCTCATGGCGTCCACGTTCACGTCCTTGCCGCTCTCGCTGTCGCCGATGAGCTTATCCGCCCGCTGCCGGGCGCCGCAGCCCCGGCAGTCCACCAGGGGGTCGGAGAAATTGCCCACATGGCCGGTAGTGACCCAGGTCTGGGGATTCATCAGGATCGCCGCGTCCAGGCCCACGTTGTAGGGCGACTCCTGGACGAATTTTTTCAGCCAGGCCTTTTTCACGTTGTTCTTGAACTCCACGCCCAGGGGGCCAAAGTCCCAGGCGTTGGCCAGGCCGCCGTAGATCTCCGAGCCGGGGTAGACATAGCCCCGCCCCTTGCACAGGTTCACGATCATATCCAGTGTTTTTTCGCTGTTTTTCATAGTTGTCCTCCAATTTGATACTCCGGCGCCGGGCCGGGGATGGGTATGCTTATTCCGCCGCCACCAGCTCCGGGCCCAGGTCCTCCGCCATCAGGGTATGGACCCGCTCCCCCACCTCCACGGCGGTGACGCCCTTGAGCTCCTCCGGCGGGATCACCGCCACCAGGTGGAACCGCACCTTCGTGGGCCGCAGACGGGAAATATTGTGGTACACGTTCTGGGTGTTCTGGATCGTGCAGACCACGATGGGCACGTTGGCCTTCTGGGCGATTTTGAACACGCCGCTGCGGAAGCGGTGGAGCTTCCCGTCCAGGCTGGTGTAGCCCTCCGGGAAGACGCAGATGGAGGCCTTGTCCTCCTTGATGATCTTGATGCACTTGAGGATGGTTTTCAGGGCCTCCCGGTCGTTCTCCCGGTTGATCATCTGACACAAAATCTTGTGCATCAGTTTGCCCACCACGAACATGCTGGAATTTTCCCACTTGGAGATGAAGGCCAGCTGGGCGTGGGGCAGCTTCGCCAGCAGCAGCACCGGGTCCAGGATGTGCAGGTGGTTGCACACCAGCAGGAACCGGCCGGATTTCGGGAGCTGTTCCAGGCCCTTGGACTCGATCCGCATGAAAAGGATCTGGGTGATGGCCTCGGCGTAGAGGTTTGTCACCCTCCGGTAGAAGGGGTCGTCCTCCTCCTGGGGCACGTCCATGTTCACCCTGGCGCAGAGAATCAGCAGAAATAGGAAGGCGATCAGCGCCAGCACCAAAAAAGTCCCCAAAAAGCCCACCGGCAGCAGCCAGAGCCATCCCAGCGACGAAAAGCCCCCCGCCAGGGCGCAGATGGCCAGCGCCGCCAGGGCGGAAAGCAGGGCGATCCCCTTAATCAGCATGGCAAGTCCTCCTTGGGCGGTTGTTTCCTACATTATACGCCACCCGGCCCCGGGAAACAAGCCTTTTTTCCAGCATTTTTTTCGTGAGGGGTGGAAATTTCTCCCGAGGCCTGTTATAATAAAGGAAAAATGTCTTCCACGAAAGGATGAATCCCCTATGGGCCTGTCCGCCAACGCTCCCTGGCTGGCATTCTACGGAAATACGCCGGCTTCCCTGGACTACCCCTCCAAAACCATGTATCAGCTGGTGCGGGAGACCGCCCAGCGCCATCCCCAACTGACCGCCTACCTCTTTTTCGGAAAGGCCACCCGCTACGACGCCTTTGTGAAAAAAATCGAAGCCGCCGCAAGGGGACTGTACCATCTGGGCATCCGCAAGGGCGACCGGGTGACCATCTGTATGCCCAACACGCCCCAGGCCCTGGCCTGCTTTTACGGGCTCAACCGCATCGGCGCGGTGCCCAATATGATCCACCCCCTCTCCGCCGTCCAGGAGATCGACTTTTTCCTAAAGGTCTCCCACAGCAAGGCCATTCTCACCCTGGACCAGTTCTACGGCAAAGTGGCCCAGGTGGCGGGGGAGGAGGTAACCATCCTGATCGCCAAAATCGCCGACGAGCTGCCCTTCCCCCTGAACGCCGCCTACCCCCTGACCAAGGGCGGCCGGGCCATCCCCAAGCTCCCCAAATCCGGGTATCTGCTCTGGACGGACATGGTGGCCGCCGGGAAGAACGAGACCCTGCCTCCTGACGACGGGGAGGCGGAAGACTGCGGCGCCATTCTCTACTCCGGCGGCACCACCGGCACCACCAAGGGCATTCGGCTGTCCAACCTCAATTTCAACGCCCTGGCCCTGCAAACCATCGCCGCCTCGGGGCTGGTGAGCATCACGGGGATGAAAATGCTGTCCATCATGCCGATCTTCCACGGCTTCGGCCTGGGCATCGGCATCCACACCGCCCTGGTGGGCGGCGGCACCTGCATTCTGGTGCCCCAGTTCAGCGTGCAGATCTACGCCGAGATCCTCAAAAAGCAAAAGCCCAATCTGGTCCCCGGGGTGCCCACCCTGTTCGAGGCCCTTCTGCGGGCGGAGGGGCTGGAGGGGCTGGACCTGAGCTTCCTCAAGGGCATCTTCTCCGGCGGGGACTCCCTCTCCCCCGAGCTGAAGCGGAAGGTGGACCGGTTCCTGCGGGAGCACAACTGCTCCGAGCAAATTCGGGAGGGCTACGGCACCACCGAGTGCGTCACCGCCTCCTGCCTGACCCCCAAGGACTATGCCCGCCCCGGCTCTATTGGAGTTCCCTTCCCCGATACCTATTATAAAATCGTCACCCCCGGCACCGACCGGGAGCTGCCGCCCAACGCCGAGGGGGAGATCTGTCTCTCCGGCCCCACGGTAATGCTGGGCTACCTGGACAATTACGAGGAGACGGTCCAGGTCCTCCGGCGGCACTACGACGGGCGGCTCTGGCTCCATACCGGCGACCTGGGGTACATGGACCAGGACGGCTTCCTCTATTTCCGCCAGCGGATCAAGCGGATGATCGTCACCTCCGGCTACAATGTCTACCCCTCCCAGCTGGAAAATATTCTGGATGGCCATGAGAAGGTGCTGCTCTCCTGCGTCATCGGCGTCAAGGACTCCTACCGGGGCCAGCGGGTCCGGGCCTACATCGTCCCCGCCCCCGGCGTGACCCCCAGCAAGGCCCTGGAGGAGGAAATTCTGGCCTACTGCCGGGAGCGGATCGCCAAGTACGCCATGCCCCGGGAGCTGGTCTTCCGGGAGGAGCTGCCCAAGACCCTGGTGGGCAAGGTGGCCTACCGGGTGCTGGAGGAGGAAGCGGAGGGCGAAGGGTGAAGAACCGGATCTGGGAGCTGGACGCCTTCCGGGGCGTGTGCATCCTCGGTATGATCGCGGTGCATTTGGTCTATGATCTGGTGGACCTGTTCCATCTGGTGCGGTGGACCTATCCCCCCGCCTTTCTGCTGGTGCAGAGCGCCGGGGGTGCCCTGTTTCTCCTGCTCTCCGGCCTGTGCGCCACCCTGGGCTCCCATCCGGTGCGCCGGGGCCTGACGGTCTTCGCCGCCGGGCTGGTGGTCACCGCCGTCACCGGCGGGATGTATCTTCTGCGCCTGTCCGACGCAAGCATCGTGATCGGCTTTGGGGTCCTCCACTGCCTGGGGCTGTGCATGCTGCTCTGGCCGGTGTTCCGCCGGTGCCCAAACTTATTGCTTGCCCTGCTGGCCGCCGGGTTCATCGTTCTGGGGTGGTATCTCCGGGGCGTCCGGGCGGACTTTCCCTGGCTGGTCCCCCTGGGCGTGACCTACCCGGGCTTTGCCACAGTGGACTATTTTCCTTTGTTTCCCAATTTGGGCTATTTCCTGGCCGGCTCCCTGCTGGGCAGGACCCTCTACCGGGAGAAGACCTCCCTGTTTCCGAAAATCGACGGCAACCGGGGCCTGGCCGGGGCGCTGTGCTGGTGCGGAAGAAATTCCCTGCTGATCTATCTGCTCCACCAGCCGGTACTCTGCCTTCTCCTCCTGCCCGCCGTTCTTTGATTCTGTTTTTATGGAGGCGATGCTATGAAGCTGCGTATCAAGCCTGGGAATATTCCCGTCTTTGCCCTGTGCGCCGGGGTACTGGGCCTGGGCCTGCGGCTCCTCCAATTTCAAGTCGGCATTGACGAAAAGGGGCTGCTGATCACCTGGCATCCCCTGAGTGTGATCGTGCTGCTGCTGACCGGCCTGGTCTTCGGCTGGATGCTCTACAGCGTCTGGCCCATGTCCCAGGCGGTGCGGTACACCCAGATCTTCCCCCGCTCTCTGCCGGCCGCTCTGGGGACCGTGGTGGGGGCCGTGGGCGTTGTGTGCTACAGCGTGGAGCTGGTGCTGCCAATGACCGACTGGTATTTTTGGGTGGAGATGGCCTCCAGCCTGCTGGCGGCGGGCTGCATGGTCTTCCTGGCTTTTCAGCGGGCCAAGGGCCGCCAAGCCAATATCTGGGCCTGGATGGGCGTGAGCCTCTTTTTCCTGCTCCACCTGGTGGGGTGCTGCCGGCTGTGGTTCAACGCCACCCAGCTGGACAGCTATCTGTACCCGGTGCTGTCCTCCAGCTTCCTGACCCTGGCGGTGTACTACCGGGCGGCCATGTGCGACCAGGCGGTGGGCGTGCGGGGGTATCTGTTCTTCGGCTCCGCCGCCGCCTACTGCTGCCTGCTGAGCCTGGTGGGCTCGGAAAATCCCATCTTCTATGGGGCCATGCTGATCTGGATGGCAACGGACCGCTGCCGCTTCCAGCCCCGAAAGGTCCCGGCATGAGTATCGGTCTGACCCTTCCGCCCCATGTCCAGGGCTGTCTGGACGCCCTGGAGGCGGCGGGATTCGAGAGCTACGCCGTGGGCGGCTGCGTCCGAGACGCGCTGCTGGGCCGTGGGCCCCAGGATTACGATCTGTGTACCGCCGCGCCGCCCCAGGACATCAAGCGGGTGTTCTCTGGGGAAAGGCTGGTGCTTGCGGGAGAAAAGCACGGCACCGTGGGGGTGATCACCTCCGGCGGGGTGGTGGAGATCACCGCCTTCCGGGCGGAGGGCACCTATTCCGACCGCCGCCACCCGGACCGGGTGGATTTCGTTCTGGAGGTGGAGCGGGATCTGGCAAGGCGGGATTTTACCGTCAACGCCATGGCCTTCTCCCCCCTGCGGGGGCTGCGGGACCCCTTCGGCGGGGCCCGGGATCTGGAAAACCGGGTGCTGCGGGCCGTGGGAGACCCGGAGACCCGGTTCCGGGAGGATGCGCTGCGGATTTTGCGGGGGGTGCGGTTTACCGCCGCCCTGGACCTGACTCCGGAGGAACAGACTCGGCGGGCCATGCTGGAGCTGGCGCCGCTATTAGACTTCCTGGCCCGGGAACGGGTCTTTGAGGAGCTTTCCCGCTGCCTGCCCGCGCTGACCTGGCGGGAAATGCTGGATTTCGCCCCGATTTTCGCCGCGGCAGTGCCGGAGCTGGGGCCCACGGTGGGCTTTGACCAGCGCAGTCCCCACCACCGCTATTCTCTTTTTGAGCATATCGCCCGGGTCACGGCTTCCCTGCCCCCCGAACCGGCCCTAAAATGGGCGGGACTGCTCCACGACATCGGCAAGCCCCCCGCCTTTACCCCGGACGCCACCGGCCGGGGCCACTTCCCGGGCCACGCCGCCCTGGGGGCGGAGATGGCGGAGGCGGTGCTGCACCGTCTCCGGGCCCCCACAGCCCTGCGGGAGCGGGTGTGCCTGCTGATTCGGGAGCACATGACCCCCCTGCCGCCGGACAAGCGAATTCTGCGCCGCCGGCTGGGAAAATTCGGCCCGGAGGCCACAAGCCAGATCCTAGCCCTTCAACGGGCGGACTACGCCGGAAAGGGCACCCCCGAATCGGCGGATCTGGGGGAATTTGACCGGGTGGAGGCGCTGCTCCGGGAGATTCAGGAGGAGGAAAAATGCCTCACCCTGAAAGATCTGCAAATAGGCGGGGACGATCTGCTGGCCCTGGGCTATCCCAAGAGCCGGAAACTAGGGGAAACGCTGGAAAAGCTCCTGGCCCTGGTCCAGGACGAGGCTGTTGAAAACCGCCGGGACGCCCTTTTGGCGGAAGCCCGGCGCATACTGGCGGAAAACTGAGGAGCGCCACGCGCAAATAACAATATCCCCAGTCCAAAAACTGGGGATTTTTCACATCTTGCGCGGGCAAAACAACTTCAAAGAACCAGACGCCGAAGCCGGGGAACTGAACAATCAGTAAATCAGCGTGGCAAATCGGCTTTTGCGGGGGAATAGCTATGAAGATTAGAATGTTGCAAGAAAAGGACGCGGAGGAGGTTTCCGCGTTGATTGCGACAACACTCTGGACTACGAATATCAAGGACTATTCATCGGAATACATCGAAAACGAGATCAAAGTTTTGCGGCCTCAAAGTATTTTGAAGAGAGCGAGCTGGACGCATTTCTACGTTTTCTGCGAGGACGAAAAAATAGTTGGATGCGGTGCAATCGGTCCTTTCTGGGGGAAGACCGATGAGAGCAGTCTGTTTACTATTTTTGTCCTGCCTGAATATCAGGGGCAGGGAATCGGCAGGAAAATCATTCAAACTCTCGAAGAAGATGAATACTTTTTAAGAGCAAAGCGGATAGAAATTCCCGCCTCGATCACAGCTGTGCCATTCTATCGCAAAATGGGCTATGATTATAAAAACGGGATCACCACGCCGGACGCCGAAGGGTTGCTGCGGCTGGAGAAGTTTCGGTAAATTCCCGTTTTTCGGAAAGTGCAGCAACGTAAAAAACCGGGATTTAGAGAATTATATGACCAATATTATATTTATAGAAGGTGTCTCCGGCGTGGGAAAAACCACATTGGTAAAAGCCCTGCAAGATCGGCTGCAATCGTATGGCTATACGGTAAGGAGCTATATTGAGTTTGACTTTACGAATCCAATAGATTTTTATTGTACGGCTTATATCCCCAACGAACGCTATCAAAAACTATGCCACAAACACCCTGAAGAGATCGCTCAAATCAAGAAGTATTCGGTTTCTGCTGGAGCGGCAACCCTTGTGAGATATTTTGACGAGGACACGCCATTGTTTTCGGAAAAACTTCTCGGCGAACTCCGCGAATTGGAGTTTTGCTATAACCCTCCGCGCCCTGTTCCTTTAGCCGATTACTCAAAAGCGTATCAGGCAGTATGGGAAAACTTTGGCAAGTCGGTTGACAACTCTGTGGACTACTATATTTTTGACGGCTCGCTTTTACATCACCCTCTGAACGATATGATCAGAAACTACGCCGCCTCGAAGGAGCAGACTGCCGCGCACGTTAAAATGTTGTTAAATTGTTTAAAAAATATCCACACAAGCGTTTTTTATCTTTTCACGGAGGATCTTGCCGGTCAGTTGCGCCTTGCGCATCAAAGCCGCCGGCAGACACCGCCTGATGCTACGGCTGTTTCGTTTTGGGAAAAGCGCCGCGAATACGATGATTATGTTCTGAATCATTCTGTTTCAGCTTATCAAATGATGAATGTGACCCAATACGGGTACAAAACTGTGTTAGATAAGATTGTCACAACAATATAAGAATAAAACTGGACTTTTACAAGATATTCCCGCTTGACGGGAAGTGAATCAGTAAAAATAGAATTTATGGAGGGTATGATCTTGAAAAGAGCGTATAGCGCGTTGCCGGGATCCATGAGCGGGATGGAAATGTATGGATTCCATTGGATGGAATTTGTGGTACAGATCCCGTCGCCGCTGCTGATCATCACGTCCTACAAAAGCAACGGTCTGACAAACGCCTGTATGCAGTCCTGGACCACCTTCACAGGCGGTAAAAGCGGTTTTTATGCCATCGTTTCCGCCGTCAGTAAATACGGCCATTTGTATCAAACGCTTCACGAAACGAAGGAGGCCGTTATCAACTTCATGTCCGCCGATCTTTACGACCAGTGCATGACGACGATCCGGCATAATCGGTTTGAGGACGACGAGATTGCCCTGGCCAGCCTGACCGCCGTCAAAGCCGATATGGTCCATGCGCCCATGATCGAAGAATGTTTTATCAATCTGGAGTGCAGGTTCAAGTGGGAAAAGGAAATCGCCGAGGGGGATGATTATGTGCTGATATGCCTGGAGGTCGTGAAAGCGCATATCGACGAGCGCCATCTTGACGAAAACGATTTGGGGCGGACTGGCAAAACCGGGATCTTATATAACATTCATCATCCCATAGACCCCGAACACTTCAACGGTGCGGCCCATGACTATTTGGGTGTTATCGAGAAAATACGGGATTACGTCGAGTATTAAAGCGGCTGTCACTTTATGTAAACCAGCTATAAATTCCCGTTTGACCGAAAGTGGAAAAGAAGTGTGCCATGGGCGCCTGGCTATTTGGCGTCCCTCTGGGCCTTCTCTCAGCCTTCGTGTTCCACTGGCCCATCCCCCTGGTCTATTTTACCTTGTCTCTGGAAGAGTGCCTCCGCTTCGCCGTCTCCCTCGTCGTTTTCAAGCGGCGGGGATGGATCAGGCAGTTGAAAGCGTGATGGCGGAAGACAGCTTGCATGGAAGATATAATACAAGGAGGTATACAAATGGACATCACTTATATTTCCGGAAGCGAAAAGTTTAATTATAGAGTTTGCGCGATCATACTCTCGAACAATAAAATTCTGGCAATGCACGACGAGCGTTCTCCATACTTTTATTTGCCTGGGGGCAGGGTTCAGATGGGAGAAACCGCTGAGCACGCGGTTGTCAGAGAAGTGGAAGAAGAACTGAATATCACGCCCCAAATTATTCGTCCTTTATGGCTGAGTCAGAGCTTTTTCACCGAAGATGTTGACCAGCTTCATTATCATGAGATCTGCGTATATTTCCTGATGGACATTGTCGGAACAGGGCTATTGGACAGAGGGGAACGTTTTACGCTCCATGAAGGCCGCCATACACATGACTTTGAATGGCTTGCGTTTGATCGGCTGCGGGATGAATACTTCTATCCGATATTCCTGAAAACGGACATTTTTGATCTTCCTGAACACTTTACCATTCGGACCGAGCATGAGTGATTGGTCAAATTCTCGCTTGACGGGAAGGAAATGGGAACGAAAAATCGAAGTTTATCTATCGACTATTGCCCCCTTCCGTGTTATAATATCTGAAAATTACGCACGGAAGGGGGTGCTCTTGGATGGCGGAAGAACAGAAAAAGATCCCTTGTGGTATTGGTCTGCTGGCCCATGTGGACGCGGGAAAAACCACCCTGTCCGAGGCCATGCTCTTTTCCTCCGGGGCCCGGCGGTCCCTGGGGCGGGTGGACCGGCGGGACACCCTGCTGGACAGCGACGCCCAGGAGCGGGAGCGGGGCATCACCATCTACTCCAAGCAGGCCCGGTTCTCCACCGAGAGTCTGGACGTGACCCTGGTGGACACCCCGGGCCATGTGGATTTTTCCTCCGAGGCCGAGCGGGTCATGCCGGTGCTGGACTGCGCCGTGCTGGTGATCAGCGGCACGGAGGGGGTCCAGGCCCACACCGTCACCCTCTGGAATTTACTGAAACGCTACCGGGTGCCGGTATTTTTGTTTGTCAACAAGATGGATCTGGCCCAGGAGCGCCGGGAAGCGCTGATGGAGGCGCTGCAAACCCATCTGGATCCGGGCTGCGTGGATTTTGGGCAGCCCATGGACTCCCTTGCGGAGGCGGCGGCATTGTGCGACGAGGCCCTGCTGGAAACCTATCTGCAAACCGGCCAGGTCACCCAGGGCAATCTCCGGGGTCTGATCGCTGGGCGGCGGATCTTCCCCTGCCGCTTCGGCTCCGCCCTTAAATTGGAGGGCGTCGCGGAGCTTCTGGCGGATTTGGAAGCCTACGCCCCCCGGCCCTCCCGGGCGGCGGCTCTGGGCGCCCAGGTCTATAAAATCACCTACGACCCCCAGGGGGTGCGGCTGACCTGGCTGAAGCTCACCGGGGGAACTCTCCGGGTGCGGGACCCCCTGACCTACCGGAACCGCCAAGGGGACCCCCTGACGGAGAAGATCACCCAGCTGCGGCTCTACTCCGGGGACAAATTTACCGCCCCGGAGGCGGTGGAGGCGGGGACCCTCTGCGCCGTCGCGGGTCTCACCGCCACCTGGGCAGGCCAGGGCCTGGGGGCCGCCCCCGACGCCCTGCCGCCGGTGACGGAGCCGGTGATGACCTACCGCCTCCAAACCGGCGTCGATCCCGCCCTGGCGCTGCCCAAGCTGAAAACCCTGGAGGAGGAGGACCCCCAGCTGCGTGTTCTTTTCGATCAGGCCACCCGGCAGATCCGGGTGCAGGTCATGGGACGGGTGCAGCGGGAGGTGCTTCTCCGCGCCCTGAAGGAGCGGTTCGGCCTGGACGCCAGCCTGGACAACGGCCGGGTCTACTATAAGGAGACCATCGCCGCCCCGGTGGAGGGGGTTGGCCACTATGAGCCTCTGCGCCACTATGCCGAGGTCCATCTGCTGCTGGAGCCCCTGCCCCGGGGGACGGGGCTTGTGTTTGACACCGCCTGCTCCACCGACGTGCTGGACGTCAATTATCAGCGGCTGATCCTGACCCACCTGCGGGAGAAGACCCACTTGGGCGTCCTCACCGGGGGGCCCATCACCGATATGAGGCTGACCCTTTTGATCGGCAAGGCCCACCTCAAGCACACCGAGGGAGGCGATTTCCGCCAGGCCACCTACCGGGCGGTGCGCCAGGGGCTGATGAAGGCGGAGTCGGTGTTGTTGGAGCCCTGGTACGATTTCGTTCTCACCCTGCCGGCCCCCCAGCTGGGCCGCGCCATCACCGACCTTCGGGCCATGGGCGGGACCATCGAACCCCCCGAGACCATCGGCCAGGAGGCCCTGCTCCGGGGCCGGGTCCCCGCCGGAGAGGTGGGAGACTACCCCCGACCGGCTGGCGGCCTACACCCAGGGTCGGGGCCGGCTCCAGCTCACCCCCGGCGGCTACGATCTGTGCCACAACGCCCAGGCAGTGATCGAAGCGGCGGCCTACGATCCCCAGGCGGATTTGGACAATTCTCCGGACTCTATTTTCTGCGCCCACGGGGCGGGCTTCGTGGTAAAATGGGACCAGGTGCCCGAATACATGCACCTGGACAGCGGCTATGGCAAAAGCCGAGGCCCCGGCATTCTCACCCGGAACCTGGCCGCCGACGACAAGGCGCTGGAGGCCATCATGGAGCGGGAATTTGGCCCCATCAAACGCCCGGCCTACCGGGCGCCCGACACCCGCCCCGCCACCGAGGAGGTGGTGATCCGCGCGCCAAGGGACCGGTGCCTGATCGTGGACGGGTACAACGTCCTGTTTCAGTGGGAGAGCCTGCGGGAAACCGCCCAGGAGGATCTGGAAACCGCCCGGCGGCGGCTGATGGACGCGCTGAGCAGCTACGCCGGTTTCCGAAAGCTGCGGCTGGTCCTGGTTTTTGACGGCTACAAGGTCAAGGGCAATCCCGGGGAAAAGGAGCGGTATCACAACATCCAGGTGGTCTACACCAAGGAAAACGAGACGGCGGACGCCTA
>CANRHF010000039.1 GCA_947630345.1 uncultured Oscillospiraceae bacterium
TTCACCTACGACGGGGAGAATGAAGTGCTCCGGGGCGTGAGCCTGGACGTGGCCCCGGGGGAGACGGTGGGGGTGGTGGGCCCCTCCGGCGGCGGCAAGACCACCTTGTGCCAGCTGATCCCCCGGTTTTACGATGTGACCGCCGGCAGTATCTCCATTGATGGGGTGGATGTGCGGCAGGTCACCCAGCAGTCCCTCCACGAGCAGATCGGCATCGTGCAGCAGGACGTGTTCCTGTTTGCCGACACCATTTTCGAGAATATTCGCTACGGCAAGCCCGGCGCCAGCCGGGCGGAGGTGGAGGAGGCCGCCAAAAGGGCCATGCTCTACGACGACATCCTGGCCATGCCCCAGGGCTTTGAGACCTATGTGGGGGAGCGGGGGACCCTGCTCTCCGGCGGGCAGAAGCAGCGGGTGGCCATTGCCCGGATCTTCCTGAAAAACCCGCCCATCCTGATCCTGGACGAGGCCACCTCCGCCCTGGACTCGGTGACGGAGGCGGAGATCCAGAACTCCTTTGACGAGCTGGCCAAGGGCCGCACCACCCTGATCATCGCCCACCGGCTCTCCACGGTGCGGGGGGCGGACCGGATCGTGGCCATTTCCGACGGCCTGATCACCGAGACCGGCACCCATGAGGCGCTGCTGGCCAAGGGCGGGATCTACGCCCGGCTGTACCGTACCCAGAACGCCCTGGCCCTGGAGGCGGGCTGATGGAGCCCATCTACTTGGACGATGGGCTTGTGGTGGCGGAAAAGCCGGTGGGTCTCGATTCGGAGCGGGATTTTCCCCAGGCTTTGGAGAAGCAAATCGGCGGGAAGCTGTACCCGGTCCACCGGCTGGACAAAATCGTGTCGGGGCTGATGGTCTACGCCCGCTCGCCCCAGGCGGCGGCGGAGCTGTCCCGGCAGATCCGGGAGGGGACCTTCCAAAAGGAATACGTGGCCCTGGTCCACGGGACGCCCCCGGAAGAAGGAGCCTGGACAGACCTGCTGTTCCGGGACAGCCGGGCAAACAAGGTCTATGTGGTGAAACGGGCGCGCAGGGGCGTGCGGGAGGCAAAGCTGACCTTTGTCCGCCTCCGGGCGGGGGCGGAGAGCCTGGTGCGGATCCGGCTGGAGACCGGGCGGAGCCACCAGATCCGGGTCCAGTTCGCCAACCGGGGCTACCCCCTGGCGGGGGACCGGCGCTACGGCGGTTCCGGCGAATACGGCAGCCCCATGCTCTACTGCTGCCGCCTGGCCTTTTCCCATGGGGGAAGGCCCCTGGCTTTTGAAAAGCTGCCCGCATGGGCGGAATAACGAAGGCGTACACCACCGTGTACGCCTGATTTTTATTTTTTCTCCTCCGGCGGGGGGAGCTGGAGGCCCGTGAGCTTCACGGTGAGGAGCTTATACAGCACCGAGCTGACGGCGCTGTGCAGCACCAGACTGGCGCAGCCCTGGTCGCCCTCCCGGTCCAGCACCTGGGCGGCCACGGCGTTGACCTGGTCGATAAAGACCATTGCCGTGTCCCGCATTCTGGCGCGGAAATCGGTGTAGAGCTGCCGGACTCCCTCCTCGTCCAGGTCGTTGGGAAGAATCTTCTGGATCTCCGTCAGGGTCAGGCTCTGCTTCAGGGCGCAGATCATGATGGCGTAGGCCAGGTGGCTCCGGTCGTACCGCTTCCGGACGGGGGCGGGCATGACCTTGAGGCGGACGTAGTTATTGATGATGCTGGTGGTGATGATGGGATTCTTCTCATCGTGGGGAATGAGGTCCAGGTACTTTCCCACCAGGGCCACGATCTGGTCCACATACAACGGCATATCGGGCAGCTCCTCCCAGGCGGGGAGGAAGTAGTTCTCCATATATTTCTGCCAACGGGCCAGCTTCTTAAAAAACATCTCCCGATCGTAGGCCATCCGGTCCGCCTCCTTGTCTAAATAACAACGTAATTATAGCAGTTTTTGGGGAAGAATGCAAGCATCTTGTAAAAAATATTTCCACATATATTTTCAAAAATTACTTTACTTTGCGGATTGAATCGTGTATAATAATATTATCTATTAGAAAGAAGGGGATCATTCCGTGTCCTATTGTATTTTTACGGACAGTAATGCCAATCTGCCCCGAAAAATCATGGAGGAGCTGGATATCCAGGTGCTGCCCTGTCACTATCTGCTGGACGGGCAGCGGGTGGAGTACAGCGGCGTCATTGACGATTTTGATTCCAAGACCTATTACGACGCGCTGCGGGCGGGCCAGCGGGTGACCACCAGCCTGTTTAACCAGCAGTCCTTTGTCGATCACTTCCGGCCCTCCCTGGAGCAGGGGCAGGACATCATCTATGTGGGCTTGTCCAGCGCCGTCAGCGGCTCCTACCACGCCTCCACCCTGGCGGCCGCCGAGCTGATGGCGGAGTTTCCCGGCCGGAAGGTGCGGACCGTGGACTCCCGGGGCGCCTGCCTGGGGGTGGGGATCCTGACCTGCATGGCCGCGGACCTGCGGAAGGAGGGCCTTTCCATCGACGCCGCCGTTTCCCGGCTCAACGAGGCAACGGACCACCTGTGCCAGTATTTTACCGTGGAAAACCTGATGTACCTCCGCCGTTCCGGCCGGATCAGCGCCGCCAGCGCCGCCGTGGGCACCCTGCTGAACATCAAGCCCCTGCTGTGGGGGGACGAGCAGGGCCGGATCGTCTGCGTGCGGAAGTGCCGGGGCCGGAAGAGCGCCGTGGACGCCATTGTGGAAAAGTACCGGACCAAGGCGGTGAACCCGGAGGCTTGCCGGGTGGGCATCTCCCATGGGGACTGCCCGGAGGAGGCCCAGGAGCTGGCGGAACGAATCTGCGCCATTGCCAAGCCCAAGGAGCTGCTGATCTATCCCCATGAGCCCTTCAGCGGGTCCCACTCCGGCCCAGGGATGCTGGCCCTTTACTTCTTCGGAGACTCCCGATAAGGGAAAAGCGGCAGGGCCTGACCAGGCGGTCAGGCCCTGTTTTTCTGTAAATTACCCCGTGGAGGGCGGCCCGGTGGTGCCGCCAGTATCTCCGGTGGTGTCAGTGCCGCCGGTGTCTCCGGTGGTTCCGGCCCCCTCCGTGGTTCCGGAAGTGCCGGGATTTCCGGCGGTGGTCCCGGGGGCGGTGGTCTCGTCCTCCCCGCCGGTGGCGTCTTCGGGGTCGGTGGGTTCCGCCCGCTCCCGCACCCGCTGCTGGGCATAGACCATGTCCTCATAGGTCTGCTGGCTGACCCGGTCTACGTTCCGGCTTTCGTAGGCGAAGAGGGCCTCCGCCATCCGCAGCACCCGCAGGCCGCCGCTGTCATCGTTGACGATGGAAATGGGGGTGTAGGTGCAGCCCGTGATCCGGGTCTGGTTATATTCGTTGTCCTTGGTGATCTCCAGATCCAAAACCACCGCGTACTCGGTGCCCGCCCGGGTGGCGTCGCTGAGCAGGTCCCCCAGGGAATAGGCGACCACCGTCCCCGCCTCGGGATCGTAGACGATCTGCTGGACGTAGTGGGGGTGGGTACCGATGATGGCGTCCACGCCCTCCTGGAACATCAGCTCCTGAATGGCCTTCTGGCTGTCGCTGATGGTGTCGTTGTATTCGCTGCCCCAGTGGAGCAGGGCGATGGTGATGTCCGGCTCCTCCTGGGCGATGTTTCGCAGCAGCCGGGTGATGCCCTCCCGGTCGATGCGCTGATATTCGGTGTCATAGTCGGTGTACAGGACGTTGACGCAGTCCTCGTTGTCCTCCGGCAGGGCCATGCCGCTCATGCCCTTGGTGAAGGCCACGATGGCCACTTTGACGCCCTGGATGTCCCGCATGAGGTAGCCACCGGAGCTGCGGAACTCCGCCGGGGTGGCGTAGGCCCCCACCGCCTCCATGCCGGCGTTGCGAATGGCCTGAATGGTGGTGGCGAGGCCGGAGATGCCGTTGGTGATGGACCGGGAGTTGGCCATCTGCACCACGTCCACCCCCGCCGCCGCCAGGGCCTGGATCATGGCCTGGGGGGCGGAGAAGTTGGCGGAGCCGTAGGGCGGGCCCACCAGATTCCCCTCAAAATTCACGCAGGTCAGGTCCGCGTCGGCCAGCAGGGGCAGCACGTCCAGAAAGACATGGCTGAAATCCCCGGCGGCGTCCCCGGCGTTCACGGTGGTGTCGGTGACGTTCACATCCCCGGCGGCCACAATGTGGATCACCGTCTCCGGCTGGCGGGGCACGGTGGTCCCTTCGGTGGCCCCAGGGTCGGTCTGGGAAATGGAGGAGGGTTCCTGCTCGCCCAGGGAGATCCAGCCCTGGCTGACGGCGAAGATCAGCCCGCCACACAACAGGATCACCGCACCCGCCAGCAGCAGCCTGTTCCGCAGCTGACGCTGCTCCCGTTCCCGCTCTTTCTTTTTGGCGGCCCGGCGCTGACGGCGCTGCTCGGGATCGTAGTAATCAAAGGCCATGAACACCCTCCCTTCCCATTTTTCGTATCTTTTAGTTTACCACAGATTTTGACATATCTCAAGTGAACAATCCGAAAACTTCAAAAAACGCAACCGGCAGTTGCGGAAATGGAAGCCGCCGTCGCTGGCGTTCTGGCTCATTTTCCGCTAAACTGATGGGCGAAAGGAGGCTCTTATGACGCTGGGAGAAAAAATTTATACCCTTCGAAAGCAGGCCGGAGTGTCCCAGGAGGCTCTGGCGGAAAAATTGGAGGTGTCCCGGCAGGCGGTGTCCAAGTGGGAGACGGACCGGGCAGTGCCCGAGCCGGACAAGCTCCTGGCCCTGAGCGACTGCTTTCAGGTGCCCCTGGACCGACTGATGCGCCCGGAGGAAGGTGCGGACCCCACGGCGCCGGTCGCCAGGAAAAAGCGGTCCTGGGGCGTTTGGCTGTGCCTGGCGGGGGTGGTGGGCCTGGTGATCTGGGCGGCGCTGACGGCGTTCCTGCCAGAGCCGGGCCTGGCGGATTCCGCCGCCATTACACTGGACGGCAACGGCATTTTCTGCGCGTTTTGCCTGGGCGCGGTGCTTCTGGGATTCCTCCGCATGCGAAAGGATGACTGAGGAGGTTTTGAACATGGTGTGGTTTTTCGCGCTTTTGTCCTTGCTCCTTGGACCGGTGGCGGGGGCGCAAATGGGCGCTTCCTACGGCGCGGCCCTCTGCCGGACGGGGGACAGCGCCCCGGCCTGGGTGGCCCTGCTGCCGGGCAGCGCCCTGCTGGTGCCGTTAGTAGTCAGCGGCCTACTGGCAGTGTGGCTGTGGCGGCGGCGGGGCGGACGCGTCCGGGATGGATGGGCCGCCGCTCTTTCCGGCGGGGCCTGGCTGCTGCTGTGCTTGATGTGCTTCCATGTGGCCCTGGATTTTCAGAAGCTCCAGGCCCCGGTGCATGCCGCTCCCGCCTGGGTGGCCTTTCTGATGCCGGGGATCCCCTATTTTTTGGGGGTGGCGATCCTGGCGGGCCTGGCCCTCTGGCGCTGGAAAAGAAGGAAATAGACCGTGGCGGCAGGGGAAACCCTGCCGCCTTTCCTTTTAGAACCGCTCCCGAATGGCGGCCACGCCCTTTTCCAGCGCCGCCTCCCACCCGGGGCCAATGGCCTGGGCCAGAAGGGCGTATTCCTGGGTCCCCCCATGGGGCACCGCCCAGGCCCCCGCGTCGGTGCCCGGGGCGATCAGGCCCCCCATGGCGGCGAAGCGGCGGACATTTTCCATGGCCCCCGCCAAAATCGCCTCCACCGCCGGGTCGGGATACCGGCCCTTGCCCCGGAGATTTCCGATGGTGGACAGGGTGGGGACCCACACCGTCCCCATTTCCGCCATGGCGGTCAGCGCCGCCTCCCCCAGGTAGGCCCCGTGCTCCACAGACGCCGCCCCGGCCCGGGCGGCGGCCTCCACCTGGGCGTCCCCGTTGCCGTGGACCATGACGGACAGGCCCAGCCCTCGGGCCGCCGTGACCAGCGCCCGAATTTCCGCCGGGTCCAGCCCCGGCTCCGTCAGCACCCCGGGCCGGGAAAAATCCATCAGCCCGGAGATCATGATTTTGAGGAAATCGCCGCCTTCCGCCGCCGTTTCCTTCGCCAGGGCGGTAAATTCCGCCAAATCGGCAAAGCATCGGCCGATAAAGCCGCCGTAGTGCCCCGCCTTGTGCAGAGGCGCCAGGGGGGTGCGGTAGGTGATGCCATAGCTGGGGGCCAGTTCCCGGGCGGCGGCCCCCACGCCCCAGCGGTCGCCCCCGTCCCGGAGGTAGGTAAAGCCCCCGGCCCGGTAGGCCTCCAGAGCGGCCCGAATGAAATCCATGTCTGGCCCCTCCTGGTGCCGCCGGATGGCGGCCCGCCAGTCCCGACCGTCCAGAACCATATGGATGTGACAATCCGCGTACATTTCCGCCGCCTCCTTTGGTCCTAGCATAGCACATCCGGGATTGAAAATCAATCCTTGGAGATTCTGCCTAAAATAATCTGTTATTTTTTGTTAAATTTTCTTATTTCGATATTGCATTTTCCCGAGGGCTGTGTTAAAATGTGTCCCATGCGACATAAGTAGAAGGTGGTAGTTTTTTGAAACGAAAGATCCCTAGGATCCGGGCCCTCCACTGGGCCACGGACCAGATGATGAGCGAGGCCCTGTCCCAAATGGAGCTCACCGCCTCCCAGGGGGTGGTGCTGGGGTACTTAAGCCGGCAGCAGGAGGCCAAATGCCCCCGGGACATCGAGGAGGCGTTCCACTTAAGCCATGCCTGCACGGCAGGGATCCTGTCCCGGCTGGAGAAGAAGGGCTTTCTGGAGTTTAAGCCCGACGAAAGCGACCGCCGCTGCAAGCGGGTCTACCTGACGGAGAAGGCCGCCGCCGTCCATGCCCATATGCTGGAGTGTATCGCCGGCATCGAGGCCCGGATGATCCAGGACTTTACCCTGGAGGAGCAGCAGCAGTTTGTGGCGCTGCTGGACCGGGCCATCGCCAACATGGGAAGTCAAGTAATGAAGGAGGAATCGTAACGCGATGATTAGACGACTGGCCCGGTGCATCCGGGAATACGCCCTGGCCGCCATCATGAGCCCCGTGTGCATGATCGGGGAGGTGGCCATGGAGGTGCTGATCCCCACGCTGATGAAGGATCTCATCGACAAGGGCATCGATGTGGGAGACATCGGCTTTGTGGCCCGGCAGGGTGGACTTTTGGCCCTGTGCGCGGTGTGCTCGCTGTGCTTCGGCGGGCTGTCCGCCATTTTGGCGTCCTACGCCGGCACGGGCTTCGCCCGGAACCTGCGCCACGATATGTACTATAAGGTGCAGACTTTCGACTTTGCTAATATCGACAAGTTTTCCACCTCCAGCATCGTCACCCGGCTCACCACCGACGTGGCCAATTTGCAGATGACCTTCCAGATGTCCATCCGCATGGCCATCCGCTGCCCCATGATGCTGATTTTGGCCAGCATCATGGCCTACCGGATCAGCCCCAGGCTGTGCGTGGTGTATGTGGTGGTGCTGCCCCTGCTGGCGGTGGGGATGTTTGTGTTTGTGACCCTGGTCCACAGCATTTTCGAGCGGGTGTTCAAAACCTACGACAAGCTGAACAACGTGATCCAGGAGAATCTCCACGGCATCCGGGTGGTCAAGTCCTTCGTCCGGGAGGAGCGGGAGACGGAAAAGTTCACCACCATCTCCCAGAAGATCTATGACGACTTCTGCAAGGCCGAGGGGATCATGGCCTTCTCCAATCCTCTGATGCAGCTGTGCGTCTACACCTGCGTCATTGCTATTTCCTTCCTGGGGGCCCATTACATCGTGGAGTCCGGCAACTCCGACGTCCTGGGAGGCCTGACCACCGGCGGCCTGACATCCATGTTTACCTACACCACCCAAATTTTGAGCGGTCTGATGATGCTCTCCATGGTCTTTGTGACCTTGACCATGAGCCGGGCCCCCCTGCACCGGACCTACGAGATCCTGGTGGAGGAGCCGGAGCTTCGGAACTCGGAAAACCCGGTGACCCAGGTAAAGGATGGCTCCATCGACTTTGAGGATGTGTCCTTCCGCTATTCCAAGACTGCCGGCAGGAACGCTCTGGAGGACATCGACCTGCACATCGCCCCGGGCCAGACCGTGGGCATCCTGGGGGGCACCGGCTCCGCCAAGTCCACCCTGGTCCAGCTGATCCCCCGGCTCTACGACGCCACCGGCGGCGCGGTGAAGGTGGGCGGCGTGGATGTGCGGGACTACGACATCCGCGCCCTCCGGGAGCAGGTGGCCATGGTGCTGCAAAAGAACGAGCTGTTCTCCGGCACCATTAAAGAGAACCTCCGCTGGGGCAACCCCGACGCCACCGACGAGGAAATGGTCCACGCCTGCCGCCTGGCCTGCGCCGACGAGTTTATCCAGACCTTCCCCGACAAATACGACACCCACATCGAGCAGGGCGGCGCCAACGTCTCCGGCGGCCAGAAGCAGCGGCTGTGCATCGCCCGGGCCCTGCTGAAAAAGCCCAAGATTCTGATCCTGGACGACTCCACCTCCGCCGTGGACACCCACACCGACGCCATGATCCGCAAGGCCTTCCGGGAAGAGATCCCCGGCACCACCAAGCTGATCATCGCCCAGCGGGTGGCCTCCGTGGAGGACGCGGACCTGATCCTGGTGCTGGACGGCGGCAAGATCGCCGCCGCCGGGAAGCATGAGGAGCTGCTGGAGACTTCTCCCATTTACCAGGAGGTCTACCAGTCCCAGACGAAGGGAGGGAAGTGACGATGCCCCCTGTCAAATTCCGCGGCGACGGCCGCATGGCCAAAAATCCCATGCAGACCCTTGCCCGGCTGTTCCGGTATATGAAGCCCTACCTGGGCACCATCATCGTGGTATGCGTGTGCATCCTGCTGACCACCCTGGCCCAGGTGGCCAGCAACAAGTCCCTGGAATATCTGGTGGACGACTACGTCATGCCCCTTCTGGGCCAGGCGGCGCCGGACTATGGCCCGCTGATCCGGTTCCTGGTGGTCATGGCCTGCGTGTACCTGGTGGGTATGGTGGGGTCCTTCCTGTCCAACTTCCTGATGATCCGGGTGAGCCAGGGGACCCAAAAGAAGATCCGGGATGAGCTGTTCATTCATATGCAGACCCTGCCCATCCGCTATTTCGACACCCACACCGTGGGCGACATCATGAGCCGCTACACCAACGATATCGACACCCTGCGGCAGATGATCTCCCAGTCCATTCCCCAGTGCATTTCCTCCGTGACCACCATCGTGGTGGTGTTCCTGACCATGCTCTTCACCTCGCCGCTGCTGACGCTGCTGGTCATTTTGTCGGTGATCGGGATTTTCTACGTCACCAGGTTTATCGCCGGCAAGTCCGCCCGGTTCTTCCTGAACCAGCAGAAGTCCCTGGGCGCGGTGAACGGCTATGTGGAGGAGATGATCAACGGCCAGAAGGTGGTCAAGGTCTTCTGCCACGAGGACGTGACCAAAAAGGAGTTCGATCAGCTCAACGACGACCTCCGCTCCAACGCCTTCAAGGCTGGGGCCTATTCCAATATGATGGGCCCCATCAACAACAACTTAGGCTACATCCAGTACGCCATCCTGGCCATCGCCGGCGGCATTATCGCCGTGACGTCGGGCCAGAGCGTGCTGACCCCCGCCGCCCTTGCCAGCTTTCTGCTCATGTCCCGGTCCTTCAATATGCCCATCGGCCAGGTGAGCAACCAGATCAACGCCATCGTCATGGCTCTGGCCGGCGCGGAGCGGGTCTTTGAGCTGATGGATGAGCCCAGCGAGGAGGACCATGGCTACGTCACCCTGGTCAACGCCCGCATCACGCCCGACGGCGCCGTGACCGAGTGCCCGGAGCGGACGGGCCAGTGGGCCTGGAAGCATCCCCATCAGGCCGACGGCACCGTGACCTACGTTCCCCTCCGGGGCGACATTACCATGTATAACGTGGACTTTGGCTACGTCCCGGACAAGACGGTGCTCCACGACGTGACCCTCTACGCCAACCCGGGCCAGAAGGTGGCCTTCGTGGGGGCCACCGGCGCGGGGAAGACCACCATCACCAACCTCATTAACCGGTTCTACGACATTGCCGACGGCAAGATCCGCTACGACGGCATCAACATCAACAAGATCCGCAAGCCGGACCTGCGCCGGAGCCTGGGCATCGTGCTCCAGGACACCAATCTGTTCACCGGCACGGTGATGGACAACATCCGCTACGGCAACCTCCAGGCCAGCGACGAGGACTGTATCCGGGCGGCCAAGCTGGCCAACGCCCACGACTTCATCACCCGCCTGCCGGAGGGCTATAACACCATGCTCACCGGCAACGCGGCCCGGTTGAGCCAGGGCCAGCGGCAGCTGATCGCCATTGCCCGGGCGGCGGTGGCGGATCCCCCGGTGATGATCCTGGACGAGGCCACCTCCTCTATCGATACCCGGACCGAGGCCCTGGTCCAGAAGGGCATGGACGCGTTGATGCAGGGCCGGACCACCTTCGTCATCGCCCACCGGCTGTCCACGGTCATGAATTCCGACTGCATCATGGTTCTGGACCACGGCCGGATCATCGAGCGGGGCTCCCACGAGGAGCTGATCGCCCAGAAGGGCACCTACTACCAGCTCTACACCGGCGCGTTCGAGCTGGAGTAAATCGAATCTCTCGCAAAAAGGGCAGGCGAACGAACGCCTGCCCTTTTCATATACGGAGGACCATTGGGGAACTCCACATACAAAAACCGGCTCCCTGGCGGGAGCCGGAATTTTATGAATCAGCCTTGCTGGGCACGCATCTGCGCGAAGCACTCGCTGCAGTAAACGGGCCGGTCGGAACGGGGCTGGAAGGGGACTTTCGCTTCTCCGCCGCAGCGGGCGCAGGTCGCGGTGAAGAACTCACGGGGACCACGGGCGCTGTTCTTGCGGGCGTCACGGCAGGCCTTGCAGCGCTGGGGCTCATTCTGGAAGCCGCGCTCCGCGTAAAATTCCTGCTCGCCGGCAGTGAAAACGAATTCCTTGCCGCACTCTTTGCATACTAACGTTTTGTCTTCGTACATTGATTTTACCTCTCTTCGGATGTTGTGCCCCGTGAACCCGGAAAAACAGGAGATACGCAGGGGTTTATTCGCGGCGATCTACGCCACAATTGTTATTATAAACGTGTTTTTTAAATTTGTCAATAGAATCTAAAATAAAACTCTAAATTTTTCCGGATTTATGCAAAATTCCAGTTAAATTGAAAATTGAGTCTGACCCTCGAAGGGGATGTGGAGGTGATCATAGGCGGCGGGGGTGGCGCAGCGGCCCCGGGGGGTGCGGGTGAGGAAGCCCAGCTGCATCAGATAGGGCTCGTAGATGTCCTCCAGGGTCACCGCCTCCTCCCCAATGGTGGCGGCCAGGGTCTCCAAGCCCACCGGCCCGCCGCCGTAATTCTGGATGATGGCGGTGAGCATCCTTCGGTCGATGGCGTCCAGGCCCAGCTGGTCCACCTCCATCTGCTTCAGCGCCAGATCCGCGGCCTCCCGGGTGATGGTGCCGTTGCCCTTGACCTGGGCAAAGTCCCGAACCCGCCGAAGGAACCGGTTGGCGATTCGGGGGGTGCCCCGGCTCCGGGAGGCGATCTCCCGGGCGCCCTGGGGATCGATGTCCATGCCCAAAATGGCGGCGGAACGGGTGACAATTTTCATCAGCTCGTCTGGGGTGTACAGCTCCAGTCGCAGGCTGACCCCGAACCGGTCCCGGAGGGGCGCGGTCAGCTGGCCGGCCCGGGTGGTGGCCCCCACCAGGGTAAATTTGGGCAGGTCCAGGTGGAGGGAGTTGGCGGAGGGCCCCTTGCCCACGATGATGTCGATGGCGAAATCCTCCATGGCGGGGTACAAAATCTCCTCCGACACCCGGTTGAGCCGGTGGATCTCGTCGATAAACAGCACGTCCCCCGGACTCAGGTTGGTCAGCAGGGCCACCAGGTCCCCGGGCTTTTCAATGGCCGGGCCGGAGGTGATGCGGATGCCCACCCCCATCTCGTTGGCGATGATCCCCGCCAGCGTGGTCTTGCCCAGGCCGGGAGGCCCATAGAGCAGGGTGTGGTCCAGGGGCTCGTTCCGCCGGCGGGCGGCCTCGATGTAGACGGACAGGTTTTCCTTGGCCTTCTCCTGCCCGGTGTAGTCCCGGAGTAGCCGGGGCCGAAGGCCCACCTCCCCCGCGTCCTGGGGCGCGAAGGTGGGGGAAACCAGAGGGGCGGACAGATCCTGAGAAAATTCCAGACTCATAGGGCCTCCTTAAAAAGAAGAAAATCGAAGATTTAATATGTACGGGGCAAGAAACCGCCGTTTTACCTTTTTATTTCCGTGCATTCCTTGTCGCCAATGCTCCCCCTACCCATGCCGGGGGCCCTACTTTCTTGCTCCTGCAAGAAAGTAGGCAAAGAACAGGCTTAAGGGGGCGCTTCGAGCAAAGGCGTTTGTTAAGGTATGATTGCCACCGGCAATCATTGTAATTTTGATTCGCTGCGCGGAGCACCACCCCTTAAGAACCCCCCGCCGCCTCGCCAGAGGCGCTGGAGGAAATATGAAGGTGGCCTACGGCTCGTCTACCGTGAATTTGAGAAACCAATTATGCAGCGTTCAAAATTCTGCCAAGCGCTGATTGGAAGATTTTACTAGTGGAGTTTCTTAATCGGTGCCCAGAACAAAGCAACATTTTTACTTCTATTTTGGCGCAGCTCCCATTTTTCGCCAGTGCGACAATTAACGGAACGCACAATTTAATACGCTGCACTGTAATTTACACATCTCTACGTTAGAAAGCCCGTAAGCCCACATATGTTCTCCGCTTTTAGCAAATATTGGGGAGCGGCGGGGGATTCCAAAGGGGGCGCCTTTGCTCGAAGCGCCCCTTTGGTCGGCTTCTTTGCT
>CANRHF010000040.1 GCA_947630345.1 uncultured Oscillospiraceae bacterium
TTGCAGTGGGCCTGGAGCTCCGGTATTCTCGCCGGGACCTGGGCGGGAAGGAGCGGCAAATGATCCGTATTTCAGGCATCGCGCTGCCTCCCGGCCATGCCCCCGAGGCGCCCCTTCACGAGGCTGCCCGGCTGCTCCGGCTGCCGCCGGCACAGATCTTGGAGAGCCGGATCGTCAAAAGGTCCGTTGACGCCCGGAAAAAACCGGACGTGCGCCTGGTTTACACCCTGGATGTCCAGGTGGGGGAGCGGGAGGAGCAGATTCTCCGCCGCAGCGGCTGCCGCCGGGCCTCCATCGCCAGGGACCCGGAGTATGTCCCGCCGGAGGCCTTGCCGCCGGGAGAGCGGCCGGTAGTGGTGGGCTTCGGCCCCGCCGGAATGTTTGCCGCCCTGATCCTGGCCATGGCCGGCCAGCGGCCCTTGGTGCTGGAACGAGGCGAGGACGCTTTTGCACGGCGGGAGAAGGTAAGCCGGTTTTTCCAAACAGGTCATCTGGACCCGGAGAGCAACGTCCAATTTGGGGAGGGCGGCGCCGGAACCTTTTCCGACGGAAAGCTGAACACCGGCGTCAACAATCCCCGGAGCCGCTGGATTCTGGAGCGGCTGGTGGAGGCGGGCGCCCAGGCGGACATTCTCATCGACGCCAAGCCCCATGTCGGCACCGACGTGCTGGTGGAGGTGGTGCAAAATCTCCGCCGAAAGATCGAGGGCTTGGGCGGGCAGGTCCGTTTTCGGGCCAAGGTAACGGGCTTTTCCGTAAAAAACGGCGCCCTGGCGGGCCTTCGCTTGGAGGGCGGCGAGGAGATCCCCTGCCGCCGGGCGATTTTTGCCATCGGCCACAGCGCCCGGGACACCTACACCATGCTCTGGAACCTGGGGATTCCCATGGAGCCAAAACCCTTTTCCATGGGCGTTCGCATCGAGCAGCTCCAAAGGACCATCGATCTTGCCCAGTACGGCAAGCTGGATTCCCGGCTTCCTCCGGCGGATTACAAGCTGGCGCGTCATCTGCCGGACCGGACGGTTTACACCTTCTGTATGTGTCCCGGCGGCTATGTGGTGGCCGCCGCCTCGGAGCCGGGGGGCGTGGTCACCAACGGTATGAGCAACGCCGACCGGGCGGGAGAGAACGCCAACGCCGCCCTGCTGGTTTCGGTTTCTCCAAAAGACTTTCCCGGTACCGATCCCCTGGCGGGCATGCGGTGGCAGCGCTCCATCGAGGAGCGGGCCTTCGCCATTTCGGGGGGCTACCGGGCCCCGGCCCAGCGGGTGGGGGACTTTCTTGCGCGGCGGCCATCTACAGGGCCGGGGAAGGTGCTGCCCACCTACCGGCCCGGGGTGGCTTGGGGAGACCTGCGCTTGGTTTTGCCGGAAATGATCTGCCAGGCCATGGCCCAGGCCCTGCCCCTGCTGGACGGCACGCTTTCCGGTTTCGCCGATCCCGACGGAGTGCTCACCGGCCCGGAGACCCGCAGCTCCGCTCCTGTGCGGCTCCTGCGGGGAGGGGACCGGCAGTCCGGCCTGGCGGGTCTTTACCCTGCTGGGGAGGGCGCCGGTTATGCCGGAGGCATCATCTCCGCCGCCATCGACGGGATCCTGTCCGCCGAGGCGGTTCTGGCGGCCATTAAAGAGGAACAGGTATAAATTAGGCAAGGTATGGACTGCATACCTTGCCTTTTCATGTGCCTTTAAACCCGCTGGCCGCCCAGCCCAGCAGGATAAGCTGGGCAATCAAAATTGCCGGGATGCCGACGGTAAACTTTTTGTGCAGGGTTTTGTGCCGGAACAGGTACATCCCCGCCAGGACCCCCACGCTGCCGCCGGCGGCTGCCACGCCCATCAGGGTGGCCTCCGGGATCCGCCAGCGTTTTTTCTGGGCCCGGCGCTTGTCCGCCAGCATAAGCAGGCACCCGGCGGCATTGATTACAAGCAGATAGATTCCAAAAAGCTGTTCCATATTTCAATTCCTTTCTGGAGGGGTGTCTTGTGAAAAAAGTCCTTGTCATACTGCTTCTGGCGGCGGCGCTGTGCGGCTGCCAAAACAAAGAGACCTTTGAGACTGTTGACGATGTGTATGAAATCCCCGCTCCGGCGCCCATGGGCAGGGTGATGCTGGTGCTGCCCGGAGACGCCGCCGCCATGACCATGGACGGCGACCAAACAGATCAGCTCTATTTCTGCGGAGACGCCGTGATCACGGTGCAAATCCTGGAGTCCGGGGACCTGAACCGAACCATCCGTGCCGTCACCGGCTTTGAGCGGGACGCCCTGACCGTGGTGCAGACCGAGGAAGAGGAGCTGACCCGCTACGACTTTGTGTGGCACGCCGCCGGGGAGGGAGGCGATGAGCTGGGCAAGGCCGCCGTTCTGGACGACGGAAACTACCACTATGTTCTCTCCGTCATGGCTCCCGCCGACCAAGCCGGTTCCCTGACGGAAAAGTGGGGCGAGATGTTCAGCACCTTCTACGTTGTCTGATATTGCGCCAGGGTCTGCCGACACAGATCCTGGCATTTTTCCGCTACCTCCGGCGGATGGAGGATCTTTGCCTTGTCCCCGAAGCCGATGACCCAGCTCAGAAACATGGGAGACACCGCCACCCGCACGGTGAAGTGAAAATGCACGCCGTCCTCCTGGGGAATCAGCATGGTGTCCTTCCCGAACCGGTCTACCACCACGTTCAGCAGATCCCGGTGGAAGGACATTTTGACGTCTGTCGTTTCCCCGGCAAACATCTGGAACAGCCGGTTGGCGTGTTCATAGAGGGCCTGGCCGGTGAGCTCCGGGCAGGGCTTCCGCGGCTCCGACAGGAGCCGGATCTGGCTCATCCGGTCCACCCGGTAGGAGGTAATGCCGTGGCGATCCGACAGGGCCAGAAGATAGCAGTTCTCATTGTCCTGGCACAGACCGTAGGGGCTGGCGGTGTATTCCCGGTCCCGGTAACGGCGGACAGCGCCGTAATCCCAGTCGAAATAGCGGAAAGCGATCTGTTTCCCCTGGACAATGGCCTCCTGAATGGCGTCCACGTTGTAGTAAATGGACTCGTTCATGCTCTTGACCCGGCCGGAAACCAGGACGTTGCGGCGCATCAGGCGGGCGTCGTGTTCGTTGCACAGGCTGCACAGCTTGGCAATCAGCTCCCGGGATTTTTTCTCTGTCAGAAAGCGGCTGGACTGGACCGCGTCGATGAGCAGCTTCAGCTCCGGCAGCTGGAAATTGCCGGAGGCGATGTAATAGCCCCCATTTTTTCCGGGGATGGAGAGAATGTCGACGTCAAAATCCGTCAAAGCCGCCACGTCGGCGTACACCGTTTTGCGGTCGCAGGAGATCCCGTGATCCCGTTCCAGCATTTCCAGCAGCTCCGCCGCCCGCACCGGATGCCCGGCGTGGGAATTTTTCCGCAGATAGTCCAAAATATAGAGAATACGCAGCCTTGGGTTGTCCGCTCCCGGCATATTGATCGCCTCCCGTATTAGTACCATAAAGCGCGGCGAAAGAGTGATCGCTTTGCTACCGCTATTATAGCACATCCGGTGCAAAAGAAAAGGAAAATTTGCGTTTTGTGCTGAAATGTGGTACAATAACAAAAATCCTTTCCCAGGAGGAGATCCGCCATGTATTTGGGATGCCATCTTTCTGCCTCTAAAGGAATGCTTTCCATGGTTCAAACCGCCCGCTCCATTGGAGCGAACACCTTCGCCTATTTCACCCGGAATCCCCGAGGCAGCCGGGCCAAGCGGGAGGACCCGGCGGACGTCCAGGCCGCCGGAGAGGCCATGGCGGCGCTCTCCTTTGGCCCACTGGTTGCCCACGGGTCCTATACCATGAACCTTTCCACGGCGGACCCGGAGGACCGGGCCTTCGCCGCGTCGGTGCTGGCGGAGGATCTGGCCCGAGTGGCGGTGCTTCCGGGAAATTTCTACAATTTTCACCCCGGCAGCCATGTGGGCCAGGGTACCCAGATCGGTATCGAACAGGTGGCGGATGCCCTTCGGGCCGCCATGGCGCCGGTCTACCCCGTGACGGTGCTGCTGGAAACCATGGCGGGAAAGGGCAGCGAGCTGGGCGGCCGCTTTGAGGAGCTGCGGGCCATCCTGGACGCGGTAGGTAGGAATGATTTGGGGGTCTGCCTGGACACCTGCCATGTCTGGGATGCGGGCTATGACATTCAAAACCATCTGGACGCGGTTTTGGCGGAATTTGACCGGATCATCGGTCTGGACAGGCTCAAGGCCCTTCATCTCAACGACTCCAAAAACCCCCTGGGCAGCCGGAAGGACCGCCATGCCCGCATCGGAGAGGGGTATCTGGGTATCGAGACCTTCCGGGCGGTGGTGCGCCACCCCGCGCTCAAGAATCTACCCATGATCCTGGAGACTCCCAACGAGCTTCCCGGATATCAGGCGGAGATCCAGCTGCTCCGTGGATTGGACACAAAATCTTAAAGAAATCTTATAGAATCGTTTCTTGACAAATCCGCACCCAGTGTGTATGTTTAGGAAAAAGGAGGTGGGAGCGTGGAACTGCTGAGGGAATTTGTCCGGTCCCTGACCCAAATGCCGCAAAGTTATGTAAACGTATATATGGCTTTTCTCCGCTACGCCGCTCCCATGCTGGCATTGGTCCTGCTGCTGCGGTGCGCTGTGCCGCTGCTCAGCTTCCGGCGGGAGCCGGAGATCTGGGCGTGGCTCTGCGTTCGGGGCGGGGAGAAGCTGCCCATCACCCACTGGGAAAACGTCATTGGCAGGAGCAAGCTCAGCGATATTGTGATCTCCTTATCCACGGTTTCCCGGAACCACGCGGTGCTGACCCGGTATGATGACGGCAGCTGGACCATCTCGGATACCGCTTCCAGCGGCGGCGTGCGGGTCAACGGCCGGAAGGTGTCCATCTGCGCCTTGGAACCGGAGGATGTGATCTCCATCGGGGGCCTGGAAATGACCCTGGAGCCCATATCTCGGCAGCAGGAGCAGCGCCTTGCCCAGTTGCGCACCAAGGCCGCTTCGATTTGGAGCAGCCTTGGAAATGTGCTGCTGCTGTCCATTTTCCAATTCCTGATCGCGGTGTCCTATGCCATGGCGGGCGTGGAGCATATCGGCACGGTCCTGATGGGCTTTGCCGGGATCTTCCTGTGCCAGTGGATACTGCTGATCTTTTACTGCTGCATCCGCCGGGCGTCCTTTGAGGTGGAGACCGTGGCCTTCTTCCTGTGTACCATGGGCATGGCGGTGATCGCCGCCACGGTGCCGGAGGAGGCTGTCAAGCAGCTCATCGCCATGATCTTAGGCGTCGCGGTGTTTCTGGGAGTCGGTTGGTCCCTGCGGGACCTGGAACGGGCCAAAAAGATCCGCTACCTGGCGGCCATCGCCGGGATTGGCTTCCTGCTGATCACCCTGGTCTTTGGCGTGACCTACAACGGCGCCCGGAACTGGCTGCGGATTGGTTCTCTGTCCATTCAGCCCTCGGAGCTGACCAAGGTCTGCTTCGTCTTTGTGGGAGCCTCCACCATGGACCGAATCATGAACAAGCGGAACCTGATCCTGTTTATCGCCTATTCCGCTCTTCTCTGCGTGTGCCTGGCGATCATGAACGACTTCGGCACCGCTTTGATTTTCTTCTGCGCCTTTTTGATCGTGGCCTACCTCCGCTCCGGCAGCATTGGCACCATCGCCCTGGCAATTTCTTCTCTGGTTTTTGCCGGGGTAGTGGCGGTGCGGATCGCCCCCCATGCCCTCCGGCGCTTTGCCATCTGGCGGCACATCTGGGAGGACACCTTGGACGCCGGCTACCAGCAGACCCAGGCTCTGATGTGTATGGCCTCCGGCGGCTTCTTCGGCCTGGGCCCCGGCAAGGGCTGGATGAAATACCTCTTCGCCTCGGAATCCGACATGGTTTTCGCCACCGTCACCGAGGAATGGGGTCTGGTGATGGCGGTGCTGACCATTTTGGCGGTGGTGGCCCTGGCGCTGTTCGCCCTTCGGTCCGCGGCGGTGAGCCGCAGCGGATTTTACACCATCGGCGCCTGCACGGCGGCGGGTATTTTACTGATCCAGGTGATCCTCAACGCCTTGGGCACTGTGGATATCGTGCCCCTCACCGGCGTGACCTTCCCGTTTTTGTCCAACGGCGGCTCCAGCATGATCTGTACCTGGGGCCTCCTGGCCTTTGTCAAGGCGGCGGACACCCGGCAGAACGCCAGCTTCGCCGTGCCGCTGCACCGGAAGAGGGGGGACGAGGATGAATAGAATCGCCCGCCGGGCTTTGGCCCTGCTGCTGCTGACCTTCGCCCTGCTGTTTGGGCTGTGCTTCTTCCTGTGGGAATATGTGACCCAGGCCGGCCAGTGGGTGATGCACCCCGGTTCTCCCCATGTCTATGACGAGGGACGCCTGGCCTCCGGAATCCTGACGGACCGGTCCGGGGAGCCGCTTTTGGACCTTTCCGGGGGCAGGACCTACCATAGTGACCCCCTGACCCGCCGCTCCACCCTCCACTGGCTGGGGGACCGGGAGGGGAACATCAGTACGCCCTTGTACGGCTATTACGCCTTGACCATGACCGGCTACGACCTGGTCAACGGGCTGTATCACTACGGCTCCCAGCCCGCGCAGATGCGGCTGACCCTGTCCGCCCAGGCGCAGAATGCCGCCCTGGAGGCCATGGACGGCCGCCGGGGCACCATCGCTGTGTACAATTACAAAACGGGGGCGCTGCTGTGTGCCATTTCCACCCCCACCTTTGATCCGAACAACGTGCCGGACATTGCCGGGGACACCACCGGGGCCTATGAGGGCGCCTACCTGAACCGGTTTTTGCAGGTCAGCTATGTGCCCGGCTCCATTTTTAAGATCGTGACCCTGTCCGCGGCCCTGGACAGCGTTCCGGACATTCTGGACCACACCTTTACCTGTACCGGGGTCTATGAGATGGAGGGCGGGGAAGTGACCTGCGAGCGGGCCCACGGGGAGCAGGATCTGGAAACCGCTTTCGCCAACTCCTGCAACTGCGCCTTTGCCCAGGTGATGGAGTTGCTGGGCGGCGACACGCTGGAGCGGTATGTGAAGCAGCTGGGCATTTTGGAGCCGGTCTCCTTTGACGGCTTCACCTCCGAATCGGGCAATTTCGACATTCAGAACGCCGCCCCGGTGCAGATCGCCTGGAGCGGCATCGGCCAGCACAAGGATCTGATCAATCCCTGCCGCTACCTTTCCTTTGTGGGCGCGGTGGCCAACGGGGGGGCCGGGGTGCTGCCCCACCTGGTGGACAGGGTGGAGTTGGGGGGCAGGGAGGTTTACACCGCCCAGCCCCAGCGGGAGGACCGGATCCTCTCCATCCAGCTGGCCAAAACGCTCCAGGACTATATGCGCAACAACGTGGCGACCAACTACGGGGACGAAAATTTCCCGGGCCTTACCGTCTGCGCCAAGTCCGGCACCGGCGAGGTGGGCTCGGAGCGGCGGCCCAACGCCATGTTCACCGGCTTCGTCATGGATGAAGAATACCCCCTGGCCTTTTTCGTCGCCGTGGAGGACGGCGGCTATGGCAGCCAAGTCTGCGTTCCCATCATTTCCCAGGTCCTGGCGGTCTGCAAGGAAGTCCTGGACGCCGATCCGTTCTAATCGATGCCACCCCCGCGTACAATGGGCACGGGGGTGGTATTATGCTCTGGCGGCGAGAGCACTGCGGATGTCTGGCATTTGCCTTCGGGGCGGGGCTGCTGATCGGCGCGTGGCTGGAATCCGGGATCCTGTGCAACTGCATTGGCGTGGGGGCCATCGCCTTCGGCGTGTGGATCCTTTTGAAAAAATAGTGGCATAAACTTGTCCCGGGCGCAATACAATGGAACAGACACCATGTAAGGAGTGATTGCGCTTGGAATTGCAGTTCAATCAAACGGCCTGCCAGTGCTTGCGCCAGGCGGTGTGGGAAGTCAAGGAACAGGAGCAGACCCAGGAGGTGCGGCTCCCCGACGCTATGCCGGACATCGGGAAGGTGCTGGGCGCCTGGGGCCAGCCGTTGATCCGAAGCAAGGAGTGGCGAGGGGACGGAATGACGGTCTCCGGCGGGGTGATGGTCTGGATTCTCTACGCGCCGGAGGACGGAACCTCCTGCCGGAGCGTGGACGCCTGGATTCCCTTCCAGATCCGTTGGGACTTTCCCCAGACCCAGCACGACGGCTCCATCCGGGCGGCCTGTCAGCTTCGCTCGGCGGACGCCCGCTCCACCTCTGCCCGGAAGCTGATGGCCCGGGTGAACGTCAGCGTCATGGGGGAGTCGGTGGAGCCCTGGGAGGCGGAGATCTCCACCCCGGGGGAGATTCCCGGGGACGTGGAGCTGCTGAAAAAGACCTACCCCATCACCCTGCCCCGGGAGGCGGGGGAGAAGGCCTTCGTGGTGGAGGAGGAGGCCCAGCTTCCCGCCTCCGCGCCGGCGGTGGAGAAGATCCTCCGCTACTGCCTGCAGCCGGAGATCATCGATCAGAAGGTGATGGCGGGAAAGGTGGTTTTCCGTGGAGAGGCGGCGGCCCATGTGCTGTACCGGGCCCAGGATGAGAGCCTGCAAACCTGGGATTTCCGGGTGCCCTTCTCCCAGTACACCGATCTGGAGCGGGAGTACAGCCCCGAGGCCACGGCAAAGGTCACGCCGGCCCTCACCAGTCTGGAGCTGGAACCCGGCGAGGACGGGCAGCTCCGGCTGAAAGCCGGCGTCACGGGGCAGTACACGGTCTTCGACCGGCAGATGGTGGAGATCGTGGAGGACGCCTACAGCCCCCGCCGGGCCGTGACGGCCCAGACGCAAACGCTGACCCTGCCGGCCCTGCTGGAGAGCCGGACGGAGGACTGCCGCTGCGAAGGCCGGATGGAGGCGGAGGCCTCCCAGATCGTGGACATGGCCTACTATCCCGAGACGCCCCGCCTCCACACCGGGGAAAACGGCGGGGAAGTGGAGCTGTCGGGAACCTTCCAGGCCCTCTACCTGGACCCGGAGGGCAATCCCAGGTGCGGAACGGCCCATTCGGAAACCAGAGTGCCCTTCCCATTGGACCGGGATTGCCGGGTGGAGGCCGTGGCCTGGCCCAGCGGTTGGCCCCAGGGAACCGTCTCCGGGGGAATCGATCTCCGCACCGAAGCGGTATTGGAGCTGGATACCAAGGCCCAGCAGGGCTTTCCAATGGTCACGTCCCTGGAATTGGGGGAGATCGTGGATCCGGATCCTGCCCGGCCCAGCCTGATCCTCTGCCGTGCCGGGGAAGGGGGACTCTGGGAGTTGGCCAAAAGGAGCGGCGCCACGGTGGAGGCCATCCGCAAGGCTAACCACCTGACCGACGAGCCTTTGGTGGATCAGCTGCTGCTGGTGCCGGTGATGTAAAACCAAAAAAGGCCGCCGTCCTGTGGGAGAATCGGGACGGCGGTTTGGCGGTGTCGCAAAAGGGGAAAATCTCCGCCTGACTGTAAGCATAAGACAGCCGCCGGGTCGAAAGCAAGGGAAAACCGTCGGGAAGACATGAATTTCCCCCGGGGGGTTGTCAATTTTTTAAATTAGTGGTATAATACGTTAGAAATATTAACACAGAAGGTGTAAGCAATGACAAAAATCGACATTTATTCCGGCTTCCTCGGTGCTGGCAAGACCACCCTCATCAAAAAGATGATCCAGGAGGCCTACCCCGGGCAGAATCTGGTGCTGATCGAGAACGAGTTCGGCGAGATCGGCATCGACGGCGGCTTCCTCCAGGACGCGGGCATCCAGATCACGGAGATGAACTCCGGCTGCATCTGCTGCTCTCTGGTGGGGGACTTCGGCCGAGCGCTGCGGAAGGTGATCGAGCAGTACCATCCCCAGCGGATTCTGATCGAGCCCTCCGGTGTGGGCAAGCTGTCCGACGTGATCGCGGCGGTGAACAAGGTCACCGGCCCCGAGGTCAGCCTAGGCTATACCGTGGCCGTGGCGGACGCGGGGAAGGTCAAGGTCTATATGAAGAACTTCGGCGAGTTCTACAATAACCAGATCGAGACCGCCACCACCATCGTCCTGTCCCGCACGGATTCCATCCCCGCTGCCAAGCTGGATGCAGCTCTGGAGCTGATTCGGGAGCACAACCAGCAGGCCACCGTGGTCACCACCCCCTGGAAAGAGCTGACCGGGGCGCAGCTGGTGGAGGCCATGGAGGGCCAGGCGTCCCTGGCCTACGAGCTGGCCAAGCTGGAGCTGGAGCGTCTGGCCGCCGAGGAAGAAGACGAGGACGAGGAAGAAGAACACGAGCATCACCACCATCATCACGACGATGATGACGAGGAGGAGCACGAGCACCACCACCATCACCATCACGATGAAGACGATGATGAGGACGAGCATCATCATCACCACCATCATCACCACGCCGACGAGGTCTTCACCTCCTGGGGCGTGGAGACCCCCAAAAAGTTTTCCGCCCAGGAGATCCAGGCCGCGCTGGAGGCCCTGGATTCCGGCAGCTTTGGTACGGTCCTCCGGGCCAAGGGCATCGTGCCCTGCACGGACGGCGGCTGGCTCCACTTTGACCATGTGCCCGGCGAGGTGGATGTGCGCGCCGGCTCCGCCGCCGTCACCGGCAAGCTCTGCGTCATCGGCTCCGAGCTGAAGGAAGCGGAGATAGCCAAGCTCTTTGGTGTGTAATTATGGTACAGATCCCGGTCTATGTGTTCACCGGCTTTCTGGATGCCGGCAAGACCAAATTTATCCAGGAAACCTTGGAGGACCCCCGGTTCAACGCCGGGGAGCGGACGCTGCTCCTGCTGTTTGAGGAAGGGGAGGAGGAGTACGATCTGACCCGCTTCCCCCATCAAAACGTGTACCTGGAGGTCCTGGACCAGGAGGCCGTCACCATCCAGCAGCTTCAAACCCTGGCTAAAAAGCACCGGGCCGAGCGGGTGGTGGCGGAGCTCAACGGGATGCAGATGGTGGGAGACCTCTATTCCCGGTTCCCGGAGGATTGGGCCGTGGCGCAAGAGATTCTATTCGCGGACAGCACCACCATCATGGCCTACAACGCCAATATGCGGAATTTGGTGATGGACAAGCTGGTGGGGGCCCAGATGGTGGTCTACAACCGCCTGACCCCTGGGGCGGACACCATGCCGCTGCACAAGCTCTCCCGGGCCGCCAACCGCCGAATCGACATCCTCTACGAGTACACCGACGGGACCTCCGCCTATGACGATGTGGAGGACCCGCTGCCCTTCGATTTGAATGCCCCCATTGTGGAGGTGAAGGACGAGGACTATGCCCTGTTCTACCGGGACGTGACGGAGGAACCCAAGAAATACGACGGCAAGACCGTCCGCTTCAAGGGCCAGACCGCCATGCTCCGTCGGGAGAAGAACGGAATGTTTGCGCCGGGCCGGTTTGTCATGACCTGCTGCGTCCAGGACATCCAGTTCTGCGGCATTCCCTGCCGGTATGCCGACGCCCGGCGGCTCCGCCCCCGGAGCTGGGTCATGGTCACGGCCAAGGTCAGCGCCCAGCGCCACGCCCTGTATAAAGGGAAGGAGGGGCCCTTCCTCACCGCCATTTCCGTGGAGGACGCCGCCCCCGCCGACCCGGACGTGGCGACCTTCTGATGAACGGAAGCGCCGGACAACGGAAAAAGCGAATGACGGCATGACTTTTGTCATGCCGTTGCTTTTTTTCCCGTTCTATGTTATACTTACAAAAACGAAAGGAGGGACGCCCATGTACCAGCCCCTCGCGGACCAACTGCGGCCAACCAGCCTGGACGAGATCTATGGCCAGGAGCATATTCTGGGCAAGGACGGGGTCCTTCGCCGGCTGATCGACGCCGGCAGCGTGCCCAACATGATCTTCTACGGTCCCAGCGGCACGGGCAAGACCACCGTTGCCAAGATCATCGCCCAGAGGACCAACCGGGCCCTCTACCAGCTCAACGCCACCACCGCCTCCACGGCGGATATCAAGGGCATTGTGGCCCAGCTGGACACCTTCATGGCCCCGGACGGGGTGCTGCTGTACTTGGACGAGATCCAGTCCTTCAATAAAAAGCAGCAGCAGTCCCTGTTGGAGTATATCGAGAACGGCAAGATCACCCTCATCGCCTCCACCACGGAGAACCCCTATTTCTATGTCTTCAACGCGATTTTAAGCCGCTCCACCATCTTCGAATTCAAGCAGATCTCCGCCGAGGCTGCGCTGAAGGCCATTTTGCGGGCGGTGGAATTTCTGGAAAAGCGCACCGGTCTTACCGCCCAGGCGGAGCCGGGGGCCCTGGAATATATCGCCGGGGCCTGCGGCGGGGACCTGCGGAAGGCCATGAACGCCGTGGAGGTCCTCTTCTCCGTGGGCAAGGTGGAGGATACGGCGCTCCTGATCACCTTGAACGATGCCCAGGCTGTCACCCAAAAGAGCGCCCTCCGGGCCGACCGGGACGGGGACAATTACTACGATCTTCTCTCCGCCCTCCAAAAATCCATCCGGGGCTCGGACCCGGACGCGGCGGTCCACTATCTGGCCCGGCTCCTGGAGGCGGGCCAGATGCCCTCGGCCTGCCGGCGGATGATGGTCACCGCCTGCGAGGACGTGGGGCTGGCTTACCCCATGATCATTCCCATCGTCAAGGCGGCGGTGGATATCGCCCTGATGGTGGGCATGCCCGAGGCCCAGATCCCCCTGGCGGACGCGGCGGTGCTGATGGCCACGGCCCCCAAGTCCAATTCCGGCAACGAGGCCATCGAGGCGGCGGTGCGGGACATCCGGAAGGGCAGGGGCGGGGAATTCCCTCGGCACTTGCAGAACGTCCACGCCGACACCTACACCATGGAGCGGGAGCAGGGCTATCTCTATCCCCACGATTTCCCGGG
>CANRHF010000041.1 GCA_947630345.1 uncultured Oscillospiraceae bacterium
CCTTCTTCGGCTTTGGGGTGAAGGCGGCGCTGTTTCCCTTCCATGGGTGGCTGCCCAGGGCGACGGTGGCCCCCACCCCGGTGACCGCCCTGCTCCACGCCGTGGCGGTGGTGAAATCCGGGGCCTTTGCCGTTCTGCGGCTGACTTATTTCAGCTTCGGGGCTGCCCTTCTGCGGGGCACCTGGGCCCAGTGGGTGGTGATGGGGGCGGCGCTCGTTACCATCGTATACGCCTCCACCATGGCTGTCCGGGAGGTCCACTGGAAGCGACGGCTGGCCTACTCCACCATCAGCAACCTGTCCTACATTCTCTTTGGCGCGTCGCTGATGACACCGGCGGGGCTGGCGGCGGCCCTGGCCCATCTGATCGTCCACGCCATTATGAAGATCTGCGCCTTTTTCTGCGCCGGGGCGGTCCAGACCCAGACCGGCAAAATCTACGTCACCGAGCTGGACGGTCTGGGCAGGCGGATGCCGGCGACCTTCGGGTGCTTCACCGTGGCGGCGCTGTCCCTGATGGGGATCCCGCCCTTCGCTGGGTTCCTGAGCAAATGGAGCCTGTGTACCGCGGCCCTCTCCGCTGCCTCGGATGCCGGAGGCGCGGCGCTGCCGGTCGTGGGGGTGGCAGTGATCCTATACTCCGCGCTGATGACGGGAATCTATATGCTCTCGGTGTCGGTGCGGGCCTACTTCCCCTGGCGGACGGCGGCCCTGCCGGACCGCCGGGACCCTGACTGGCGGATGCTCCTGCCGCTGCTGCTCTTTGCCGGGCTCCTGCTGGCGCTGGGGCTCTGCGGTCAGCCCCTTCTGGCGGCTCTGGCCGAAATTGGAAAGGAGGCGGGATGATGGATCTGTTCATTCCGGCTTTTTGCGGGATGGGCCTTCACCTCCGGCTGGATGGGTTCCGCATGGTCTATTGCCTCATCGCCGTTTTTATGTGGGCGGTGAGCGGCGCGTTCTCACGGGAATACATGGCCCATTACGAAAACCGGGGGCGGTACTATTTCTTCCTCTGGGCCACCTTCTTTGCCACGGTGGGCGTGTTTTTGTCGGCGGACCTGTATACCACCTTCCTCTTTTTTGAGATCATGTCCTTTACCTCCTATGTCTGGGTCGCCTTTGACCAGCGGCGGGCCAGCCTGCGGGCGGCGGAGACGTACCTGGCCGTGGCGGTCATTGGGGGGCTGGTGCTGTTGATGGGCCTGTTCCTCCTATATGATCAATTCGGCACCCTGGAGATGGACGATCTGGCCCGGTTGGCCGGGCCAGTCCTCTCCGGCCCCATGGAGGGACGGCTCCGGCTGTACGCCGCCGGGGGGATGCTGCTCTTTGGCTTCGGCGCCAAGGCCGGCTGCTTCCCGCTGCACATTTGGCTCCCCAAGGCCCACCCCGAGGCCCCCGCGCCGGCCAGCGCCCTGCTTTCCGGCATCCTGACCAAGGCCGGGGTGTTTGGGATCATCTTTACCGCCTGCGGCCTCTTTAGGGCGGACCAAGCGGCGGGGGCGCTGCTGACGCTGCTGGGGCTGGTGACCATGCTCCTGGGAGCGGTGCTGGCCCTCTTCTCCGTGAATCTCAAGCGGACTCTGGCCTGCTCCTCCGTTTCCCAGATCGGATTTATTCTGACGGGCATCGGCATGGCCTGCCTGCTGCGGAGCGCCGGGGCGGAGAACCTGACGGCGGTGCGGGGCGCGTTCCTGCACATGGTCAACCACTCTTCCTTCAAGCTGGTGCTGTTCCTCTGCGCCGGGGTGGTGTTCATGAATCTGCACCAGCTGGACTTAAACGAGATCCGGGGCTTTGGCCGGGGAAAACCGGCCCTTCTGGCGGCGTTTCTCTCCGGGGCCCTGGGGATCGGGGGCTTTCCCCTGTTTTCCGGGTACATCAGCAAGACCCTGCTCCATGAAAGCATCGTTAAGTATCAGGGCCTTGCCCAAAATCCAGGGCTCTTTTACCTGGCGGAATGGGTCTTCCTGCTCACCGGCGGCATGACCGTGGCCTATATGCTCAAGCTGTTCGTGGCGCTGTTTGTGGAGCGCAACGAGGACCCCCGGCGGCAGCGGGCTTTTGACGAAATGGGTCCCGGGATGCGGCCACTGACAAAAGGCGTGCTGCTCCTGGCGGCGGCGGTGCCGCCGGTTTTGGGGCTGCTGCCCCACTGGACCATGGACCCTATTGCCGATCTGGGTCAGGGCTTCTTCTATGCCGCCGAGACGGCGGAGCGGGTCGCCTACTTTGCCCCGGAGAACCTGCGGGGCGCGGCCATCAGCATCGGCCTCGGCGCGGGAATTTACGTTTTCGTTGTCCGGGGGCTGCTGATGAAGAAGGTCGGAACGGTTCTGCGTTATGTTAACCGTTGGCCCCAGGCCCTGGACCTGGAGGAGCTGGTCTACCGGCCCCTGCTTTTGAAGGTCCTCCCGGCGATTTTCGGTGGGCTCTGCCTAGCGCTGGACCACTATTTGGTGGATGCCGTGGTGAAGGGCTTCCTGGCCATAGGGACCTTCCTCTCCCGGGCCTTGGACAGCCTGGTGGACGGCCTCATCCGTCTCCTGCGGCGGACCACCCACCGTCCCCTCCCCCCGCCCAGGGAGGCCCTGGATTCCGATCCCGTCGCCCATTTGGTCGGCGGCATCCTGGACCGGGCCGCCGGATTCTTCCGCAAGACGCCCAAAGCCGGTTCCATTACCGACCGACTGGTGGAGGACGAAGAGCGGGCCAAGGGCACCCTCCGGCTGATCCAAGAGAGCTTTTCCTACGGCCTGCTGCTGGCCTGCATTGGGCTGTGCCTGACGCTGGGCTATCTGCTTCTGAGCTTCTGGGGAAGATGATTGGGCGGAAACGCAGTCTTCTATCTTCCTGATTTAGAAAAAAGGACAGCTTAGTATTTCTTATAGAAATACATCTTTCAGCTGGTGGATTTCATTCGAGTTTCCCAGTGGGTATACTTACTAGCAGATAGACCACTATCTGTTAGGAGGATGCTTGTGGACGCTCAAAAAGTTGGCAGACGGATTCAAGAGGTGCGCAAATCCTGCGGGCTCACACAAGCGGAACTTGCGCAAATGGTTGACCTGTCTACCAAATACATCAGCAATGTGGAATGCGGCTTTAAGACACCGAAGTTAAACACCTTTGTTTCCATCGCCAACGCGCTCCAATGTGACGCGAACCTGCTTCTCGCGGATGTCCTTGACGTCACCACCGGACGGGAAAGCGGCCTTGTCTCCAAGAAGCTGCTGGCTCTTCCCCCAGAGGAGCAACGGCGGATCCTTCGCGTTCTTGAAGTAATGATCGATGAATCCGGCACAAAATGACACGGTAAAATATCCCTGCGCCACAATTCTGTGCGTAGGGATATTTTTTGCCTGCCCTGACTTCTTTCGGCAGATTTTGACAGTTTCCCCTTCTATGGGTCCCTCTGATCCTTGCCATTGGACCGGCGCAATTGGTCCATAATAAGTTCGGTCCCCGCCGCGCTTTCACGCGGCGGGGGCCTTCATAAGAAGGAAAGAAAATGAAAAAACGTCAGTGTGTCATTCTCTTCCGGGGCAGCGCCGGCGGGATCCCCGCCAGGCTCCCCAGCAGGGCGGCGGCCAGGGCGAGAGGCATGGCCGTGTCGCCAGTCCAGGATGCTTAGCGCCAACCGCCGGGGGGTTCCGGCGCCGCGCCCTTCAGGGGGATCACCGCGTCGTATTGGGTCAGCCATTCGCCGGCGGCAAAGTCCCGGGCCCGGAGGACGATCTCCCTGTCGTAGACGAACATGATCCAGCTGGCCGGGATATTCCGGTAGCCCCGGGCGCTGGATTTCAGACTGGGCAGATTCAGCTCGGTGAAGCTGCCGCCGCCCGCGCTGATCACCTGTACCGGCCCGCTCATACCCAGGGCGGCGTGAAGGTGGCCGCAGAAGTAGACCACGTTGTCATATTTTGCCAGCGCCGCCCGAATCCGCGCGTCCTGCCCGCCAATGGAGTTGTCCTTCACGATGACAGGGTCAAAATAAGACAGGGGCACCGAATCGATGAAGGGAAAATGATTGATGATGAAAATGGGCAGGCCGTCGGCGCTGTACTGAGTCATCATTTTGTCGATCCATTCAAAGGTCTCGTCGTCAAAGTGGACGCCGTGGCGAATGGGATCCAGGGCGTTGCCGGATTCGTCGGGGACGTTCTTGCTGCTGCCAGTCTGGGGCAGATAGTCGGTGTTCAGCACCAGGAAGTGGTACCGCCCCTTTAAGGTCATGCCGTAGCAGTAGTGCTTGCCGGCCTCGTACCACTTGTCGTCCAGCACGCCCACGCCCCGGCCAAACTGCTTGTTTTCCCCGATATGGCGCTGGAGATTCGCCCAATACCGGGCGGTGCTGACCAGGTAATTCTCCTTCTCGTTCTCGTAATTGATCTCGTGGTTGCCGAAACAGGCCAGCATTTGCAGGGAGGTCAGGCCGTATTTTGTCAGCAGATCCTCCAGCACCTGGTAAGCGGCGTCAGTTGCGCCGGCGGTGGCGTTGTTGGCAAAGTCGCCGACGTTCACCATGCCATCCAGGCCCAGGCCCGTCACATCTTGAAGCACCCGCTCCAGGGCCTTGGCCCGGGCGTCACCAGCGCTGCCGATGTGCATATCGCCAAGCAGCAGCATGGACAGCCGGGGAACCGGGGACAGGAGGAAAGCGTCGAACGCAGCCTTTAATGCGTCGTAGGCCAGGATCAGATCGGCATCCTCCGCGGCGGCGGCGTTCGCCAGCTTGGCCTGGGCAGTCTGGATGGCCTTGGTCATGGCGTTCTTGGCGGCCGGGGTGTATTCCGGGCCGACCTGGGTCTGGCGCCGCTCTGCCTCGGCCACCAGGGCCTTGAGACGGCCCAGATGGTAGTTGGCCCGGATAGCGGTCTGGGACAGGACACCTGGGTAGATCTGGAAATCGTCAATATAGGCGTTGCCCAGGCCGTACTGGCCCAGCACGTCCGCGCCCAGACCCAGGCTGTTGACGCCCAGGCTCTGCCCTTCGAAGGGGGCGATGTCCACCGTCTTGACCGGCACCCCGTCCACATAGACCCGGAGGGCGCCGTCCCGCTGATAAACCACCGCCACCTGATGCCAGCGGCTGTCCTGAGGGTCGGCCACGCCGTCCAGATCTCGGTGGGCGCCGTCCAGGCCGGTGACGCCGGCGGCGAAAAACGCCGCCTGGGTCAGCTGGGCGGCGGACATGCCGGGAGCGGCGGGATCGGCGGTATTTTGATTGGAGAACACGATGCCGCCCAGCCGGACGCGGCCCATGTCGATGCCGGTGCCCGCGGTGGAGGCAAAGTCCGCCCTGGCCCACTCCAAATTGCCGCCGCAGAGAGTCCTGTACCAGAACAGGACCGTGTAGCTGTCTGTCCGCAGGTCGATCCCCTTTAGGTTTTCAAACAGCACATAATTCTGGGCGGTCCGGCCATGGGCGTTGGTGATGTAAAGAGCCTGCCCGCCGTCGTAGCCGGGGGCATAGACGGGGCTGCCGTGGACCGTGCCGTGATTGCCCCGGCCGGAGGCGTCCCGGACATTACCTTCAAAGCCCAGGGACAGCACCGGCGCGGGCAGGGATTTGGATCGGTCCGGGTTTCTCATACGCTGCGTCTCCACCGCTTTTCTTGAATCGTGGAAAAATGAAACCGGTCCAAAAATAAGGGAGACGGCGGTTCCTCCACGGGGTATTCCTTTGGGCTGGGGCCATTTCCATAGGAATGTGGCATTGTTTACAAATTTATTATAATTTGGACCGATTCGATTGTCAATTGTGCGATTTCCATGAAATGATCGGCGTGAATTTTCGCATAACGGAGAATTCTTTCAAAATCCTTGTGATTCTCCACAAAGTTTCGGGAAACGATTCGGAAAAACTGCCATCTTGTATTTTAGAACGGTCTAAAGTATAATGAAAAGCACAAAAGCGGTCTAATTCCAGCTCGTGCTTGCAAGGACCGTACCCTCTTCCCTCCTTTCGGCAGCTTTTCCCACTGCCCGCCTATTGGGCGCTGGCTCTCGCAAGCACGCGAGAGCGACGGCAGAACGCAAAATTAAATCGGTCTAAAATTCACGAAAAGCGGAGAGAGGTATAAAAATGGTAACAATTCGGGATGTGGCGGAGCGTGCTGGGGTCTCCCGCAGCACCGTTTCCCTGGTGCTCAATAAAAGCCCGCTGGTCAAGGAAGAGACCCGGGAGCTGGTCCTGGCGGTGATCAAGGAGATGAATTACGTCCCCAATAACAACGCCCGGGGCCTGAGCAATAAGACGATGAACAGTCTGGGCGTCATCATCATGAATGAGTCCCAGCCTTCCAACAGCTACAATTTCGACAATCACTCCGGCCTGTGCGCCTACAACATCAGCAACGGCATCATGTCCGGCCTGGCGGACACGGACTACGGCATCATCACCGAGGCCTTCTGCTCCGTGGCGGAGCCGGACCGGCTGCCCAAGGTCATCGGGAACCGGCGGGTGGACGGGGCCTTTATCGTGGGCTCCCCCTACGCGCCGGAGCTGGTGGCCAATATGAAAAAAACGGGCATCCCCTTTGTGCTGGTGGGCGTCAACAGCTACGAGCAGGACGCCGACTCCGTCCTGGCCGACCCCGGCGAGGGCAGCGCCCTGGCCATTCGCTACCTGGTGGAGACAGGGCACAAGCGCATCTGCTTCCTCAACTGTCCCACCCGGTTCCGCTCCTACTACGTTCGGAAGCACGGCGTCGAACAGCTGGTCAAGGAGCTGGGGGTGGAATATAACCCCGAGTGGTTTTTGAGCTGCGAACACAACCAGGGCGCCAGCGCCTATAAGACCATGACGGCCTTCCTGGACACCGGGGCCCGGCCCGACGCCATCGTGGCCGCCAACGCCCCCCTGGCCCTGGGCGCCATGCGGCGGCTCCATGAGCTGGGCATCCGGGTACCGGAGGATGTGTCCATCATTCCCTACGAGGACTCGGTACTCTGCGGCTACGCCGTGCCGGCGCTGACCGCCATCAATATTCAAAAGGAAAAGCTGGGCCAGCTGGCGGCCAAACTGCTGCTGGAGCGGATGAAGGATCCGGACCGGCCCTACCAAAAAATCGTCGTACCCCCCTATATGACCTTCCGGGACAGCGTTCTGGTTCGGTAATCCCGGCGCGGCGGTGTCCAGAAATGTGAGGAGAATGGAAAACATGAGGAAAACCGAGGATTCTGCCCGGATCCGCCGTGCCGATGTAGTCGTCGTCGGCGGCGGGCCCAGCGGGCTGTGCGCCGCGGTGGCGGCAGCCCGGATGGGCGCGGACGTACTGGTGGTGGAGCAGAGCAACTGCTGCGGCGGCATGGCCACACAGGGACTGGTGGGGCCGTTCATGACCTGCTACGACCGGGAAGGCAAGACCATGATCATCCGGGGCCTATTCGCGGAGATCGTGGACCGGCTGGTGGAACGGGGCGCGGCCATCCACCCCTCCCAGGTCCGGTCCGGCACCAGCTACACCTCCTGGATCACCGTGGGCCACGACCATGTGACCCCCTTCGAGCCGGAAGGGCTCAAGCTGCTGTCAGATGAAATGCTCCAGGAGACCGGCGTCCGGGTGATGTACCACACCACATTCCTGGAACCGCTCCTGGAGGAAAACGCCATCACCGGTGTGGTGGTCTGCTCCAAAAGTGGGATCGAACGGATCGGCGCCCGGGTCGTCATCGACTGCACCGGCGACGCGGACGTGGCCTACCGCAGCGGCGTCCCCTGCGAGCTGGGCAACCAGGAGCTGGGGATCATGCAGCCGGCCACCATGTTCTTCCACATCAGCAACGTGGATTCCCAGGCGCTGGAGGCGGATATTCAGGCCAATATCTCCACCTTCCACCGGAAAAACGGAGTGAACTACCGCTCCCTCCACTGGTGGGTCAGCAAGGCCCGGGCTGCCGGGGACTGGAATCTGGAGCGGGTCAGCGTGGGCCTGTACCAGATGCCCAAAAAGGATGAGTGGTGCGTTAACACCTCCCGGATCATGGGGGTGAACAGCACCGATGTGGAGAGTCTCACCCGGGGGGAGATCACCGGCCGGGCCCAGGCGGACCAGGTCTTCCGGTTCCTGAAAAAATATGTCCCCGGCTGCGCCGACGCCCGGCTGGTGTCCACCGCCAGCTACCTGGGCATTCGGGAGAGCCGCCATATTCAGGGCGAATACTGCCTGACGCTGGAGGATATTCTCCACGCCCAGGTCCCTGAGGACAGTATCCTGCTGTGCGCCAATTCCGTGGACGTCCACGGCCGCTTTGGCCCGGAGAGCAACGAGTATCTGCCCATTGAGGACGGCAGCTACTACGGCGTCCCCTACCGCTGCCTGCTTCCCGTAAAGGTAGAGGGGCTGCTGGTGGCTGGGAGACCGGTGTCCGCCTGCTCCGAGGCGGCGGGCGCCATTCGAGTGATGCCCCCCTGCATGGCCATGGGTCAGGCGGCGGGCACGGCGGCAGCGCTGGCGGTCCACAGCGGCAAGACGCCCCGGCAGATCGACGCCCAGGAGCTGCGCCGGGTCCTGAAGGAAAATGGGGCCTACCTGTAATACCCCCCAACAATTCAAAAAGCCCAGGGCGGCGCGGGAAATTTTTAGAGCGGTCCAATAGTTTTTTCAGCACTTTTTGTGCAAAAAACAACGTATTCAACGGGTATTTCCCCGCTGAAATAAAATTTATTTAGGAGGAGAAACAATGAAGAAATTTTTTGCGATGATCCTTGTGGCCGTGATGGTCATCGGGATGCTGGCCGGCTGCGGTCCTACCGGTCAGACCGAGACACAGCCCCCCAAGGGCACCGAAGGCAGCAAGCAGACCGAGGCCCCCAAGGATACCCAGGGCAGCACCCAGGGCGCCGAGCCCCCCGCTGACGCGGATCCCCTGCGGGACTGGATCCTGGAGGAGGACGCCTCCATCAGCGGCACCGTCAACTTCTGGGTCCCCTTTAAGGGCAACCAGGGCATGGACGACATGATCGCCGAGTTCAACACCGTCTATCCCAACATCACCGTCAACCTCAACACCTACAACAACAACTCCGACGGCAACCTCTCCGTCAACGCCGCCATCATCGCCGGCGGCCAGGTAGACGTTCTGGCCTCCTTTGGCCTGAACCAGACCTACAAGCGCTGGGAGAACAACCTGTACATGGATCTGACCGACAAGCTGGCCGAGGAGCACATCGACCTGGTCACTAACTGGGGCACTGACGTGTATAAGTACGACGGCAAGGTCTACACCCTGCCCAACGGCGGCCAGTGCGACTACATCAACATCAACATGACCGCCTGGAATGAGGCCGGTCTGGGCGAGCTGCCCACCGAATGGACCTGGGACGAGTACCTGGAGGCCTGCAAGGCCATGACCAAGGTGGACGAGAACGGCAACGTGCTGGTCTACGGCGGCTCCGACGCCCACTCCGTCCAGTACTTCACCTACCCGGTGTATCAGGTCTACGGCAAGGACAACTACTACAACCAGGACGGCACCGCCTCCTCCTTCGACTCCGAGCTGGTCATCAAGTCCCTGGAGCGGGAGCTGAAGGCCGAGCTGGAGGACAAGATCTGGTTCCCCAAGGCCACCTACCGGTCCGATAACCTGAACACCATCCAGCCCTTCACCCAGGGCAAGACCGCTTCCGCCAACAGCCAGATCATCTACCGCAGCATCCGGGACACCGAAAACTACCCCGTGGACTTCATCACCGGCTTCGCCCCCTATCCCACCGAGGAGAAGGGCCAGACCAACTACTGCGCCGGCACCTATGTGTTCAGCCATGTGGGCATCGCCACCGGCTGTCAGGATGTGGACGCCGCCTGGGCCTTCACCAAGTGGTACGCCACCTACGGCTCCAAATACCTGGCCATCGCCGGCCACGCCGCCGTGTGGAAGGGCACCGAGAATGACGACCTGGTCAGCCTGATCTTCGGCTCTGAGGAAGAGGCCGCCAAGCTCATCGATGTGGAGAGCTTCAAGCGGGTGGTGGGCCGCACCGACCTGCCCACCCATGTGGACACCGTTCTGACCGCTTACGACGATGTGGTGAGCACCCTGACCGAGTACGGAATGTATGCCCTGAACGGCGAGATGTCCGCCCGGGAGGCCATGGAAGAAGCCGCCGAAATCGCCAACGATTATATTGCCCGGGAAGCCGGTTAATATTGTCTTTCCATATTGTAAATTCCAGTGGACCGGGGCCCGTCCAAGCGGGTCCCGGTCCGCAGTAAGCCACTTCCCAGAAAAGAGGTAGCGATATGTCAAAGATCCTTTCCAAAACCGACGCCTCCGACACCCGGCGGCTGAAACATCAGCAGCAGCGCAACGAGAATATCATCGGCTATGTATTCGTCACGCCGGCGCTGCTGGCATTTCTGATGTTTATTGCCTTTCCCTTCTTCTTTTCCCTGTTTCTGTCTCTGACGGAGTGGAACTTCCTCTCCGGTATCCAAAACTTAAAATTTGTGGGCCTGGAGAATTTCCGGGAACTGCTGCGGGACCGGCGGTTCGGCAAGGCCTTCGTCAACACCTTCACCTACGCCATGGCCACCGTACCCACCTCCATTCTGATTGCCCTGGTCCTGGCCTACCTGCTCAACGGCAAGGTCTACGGAAAGAAGCTGCTGCGGCTGTTCTTCTTCATCCCCTATATTTCCAGCGCCGTGGCCCTGTCCGCCGTGTTCAAATTCATGTTCCGGGAGGACGGCATCATCAATAACGTGCTGATGAGCCTGCACATCGTCACCTCCCCGGTCAAGTGGTTCACCAACCCCCAGCTCAACAAGGTGCCCATTGTCTTGCTACTGATCTGGACCGCCATCGGCTATGAGCTGATCATTTACATGGCGGCCCTGCAAAACATCCCCAAGAGCCTCCTGGAGGCCTCCGAGCTGGACGGCGCCACCGGGTTCCGGCAGTTCGTCCACATCACCTTCCCCCTGATCTCCCCCACCACCTTCTATCTGGTGATCGTCCGGCTGATCAGCGCGTTCAAGGTCTTCTCCGCCATCGATGTGATGACCCTGGGCTCCAAAGCCCTGGACAACACCTCCATGGTGGTGCAGATCTACGATGAAGCCTTTACCAAGTACAATTTCGGCTACGCCTCCGCCGAGGCGGTGGTGCTTTTCGCCGTGATCCTCATCATCACCCTCATCAACTTCTGGGGACAGAAGAAATGGGTCCACTACTAAAAAGGAGGACGGGCTATGAAAAAGCAAAAAATCGCCAAGGCGCTGCTGGTCACTCTGATCATCGCGCTGCTGGGCGTACTGTTCATGATTCCTCTGGTGTGGATGGTGCTGTCCTCCCTAAAGAACGCCAACGAGGTCTTCGCCACCGAGTTCCACTGGCTCCCGGCGGAGTTCCGCTGGTCTAACTATGTGGAGGTCTGGACCAGTAAGGATATGAGCCTGGTCCAGGCGTATCTCAATTCCTTCTTCATCGTGGTCTTCGCCACCATCGGCCAGCTGGTCATCGCGGCCTACGCCGCCTTTGCCTTCGCCAAGATCAATTTCAAGGGGAAGAATTTTATCTTCATGCTCTTCCTCTCCTCCATGATGATCCCCACCCAGGTCACCATCATCCCCCGGTTCATGATGTTCAAGGAAATGGGGCTGTACAACAAGCTCTTTTCCATCATCCTGCCCTCCTGGTTCGGCGCCACCGCCATCTTCATGCTCCGCCAGTTCTTCATGGGCCTGCCGGATGATCTGATGGACGCGGCGAAAATCGACGGGGCCGGATATCTGCGGATCTTCCACACCATCATGCTCCCCCTGACGAAACCTGCCATGGTGTCGCTGATCGTGCTGAGCTTCATCGCCAGCTGGAACGAGTACCTCTCCCCCATGATCTTCCTGACGGAGAAAACCAAGTACACCGTAGCCCAGGCCATCCGGTGGTATCTGCTGGATCAGCTGTCCCGGTACGACCTGACCATGGCCTGCGCCACCAGCGCCATTGTGCCGGTGATCATTTTGTTCATCGTCTGCCAGAAATATTTTGTGGAAGGGATTGCCACTTCCGGCTTAAAGGGTTAAAATGGATACCAGAAAAAACATTCTCTGCTTTGGCGACTCCAATACCTGGGGCTGCATCCCCCGCTGGGCCGAATCCACCGTGCCCTCGGAGCGGTATGACGAGTCCATCCGCTGGCCCATGGTCCTGCAAAAGGACTTGGGCCCGGACTACAAGATCATTGAGGAGGGCCTGGGGGGCCGGACCACCATCTATCCGCCTCCCGCCGCCCCCTGGAAATGCGGGGAGCCCTATCTGGTGCCCTGCCTGTTCACCCACCGGCCCCTGGACCTGGTGATCATGATGCTGGGGACCAACGATCTGCAAAAGGTCCATCAGCCGCCCCTGGAAAAGCTGGGGGACGGCGTCCGCCGTCTGGTGGCCCTGATCCGGGAGAATCCCAACTGCGGCCGGGGCCAGGCGGCTCCCCGGATCCTGCTCATCGCCCCCACCTACATCCAGCCCTCCAGCCCGGAGGGGCGGGTGCTGGTGTACCCCAAATTCAATGGGGACGTGGGCCGGCGCCTGAGCCTGGCCTTCCCGGAGGTCTACGGGAAGATTGCCCAGGAGCTGGGCTGCGATTTCCTGGACGCTTCCCAGTATGCCCAGCCCAGCGTGGCCGACGGGGTCCACTTCACCCCGGAGGCCCACATTCAGCTGGGCCACGCCGTGGCGGCGTATATCAAGACCCACATTTTCTGACATTGGGAGGCGGAGGCCATGACCATTCGGCTGGACAGCCCCATTTACCGGGGCCTGACAAGGGTATTCGACGCGGCGCTGATCACCGTC
>CANRHF010000042.1 GCA_947630345.1 uncultured Oscillospiraceae bacterium
TCCCCTCAACTGGCAGTCCCCAAAACAGGTGCTTTCCAATTACCCTTCTTTGTAACATATCATTGACAAACCCACAAACTCTCAAAAATGGGAAATTCCGGGGACGGTTTTCAGCGCCTCCGTCAAAAGGGGGAGACATTCCTCCGTGACCCCGGCGTAGTTGACTACCAGGGTGGCGTGGACGTCCGCCGGGGGCGGGGCGTGGTAGTATTGGGACAGGGTGCGGATGGCGACGCCCGCCCGGGCAAAGTGGGCCCGGAGGGAAGCGTCGGAAATGGGGGTGTCCACCTTCAAGAGGAAGTGGAGCCCCGCGTCCTGCTCCGCGATGGCGAAGGCCGGGCCGCATTCCCGGATGGCGGCGATGACCCGGCTCCGCCGAGCCCGGTAGGTCTTGCGCATCCGGTTGATGTGCTTTTCAAAATATCCCCTGCTGAGGAATCGGGCCAGGGCGTACTGCTCGAAGCTGGGGACGGTGCAGCCGTAAAACCCCAGCTTTTCTTTTAGACGCCGGTACAGCGCCTCCGGCAGGGCCAGATAGCCGATTCGGATGGCGGGGGCCAGGCTTTTGGAGAAGGTGTTCATATAGATCACCCGTTCCCGGTCCAGGGAGGCCATGGCGGGCAGGGGGTGGGCCCGGAACTCGCTGTCGTAGTCGTCCTCGATGATCCACCGGTCCGGGGCGGCCTGGGCCCATTCCAGCAGGGCCGTCCGCCGGGCCATGGAGGTGACGGCCCCGGTGGGAAAGTGGTGGGCCGGGGAAAAGTGAAGCACCTGGGTCCCCTCCAGTCCCTGGGGAACCACCCCCTGACTATCCAGGGGCGCGGGAACGCACCGGGCGCCCCCGGCGGTGTAGATGCTGCGCAGTTTGCCGTAGCCCGGCTCCTCCAGGGCGAACACCTTGTCCCGGCCCAGGAGCTGGAGCAGCAAATTGCACAGAAAATCGGTGCCCGCGCCGATGAGGATCCGCTCCGGCTCCACGGACAGGCCCCGAAACGCCGCCAGATGCCCGGCGATGGCCTGGCGCAGCTCCAAAATGCCCAGGCTGGGCATGGGAGCCAGCAGCGCCGGCCCCAGGTCCAGGGCCACCTCCCGCTGGAGGCGGCTCCACACGGAAAAGGGGAAGTCCGGCGGGGCGGAGGAGGTCAGATCCAGCTTTGGGGGCGGCGCGGGCGTTTCCGGCGGGTCCGGCAGGGGCCGGACCGGGGCGGACCGCTCCACGGATTCTACAAAATACCCCACCCGCTCCTGGGCCCGGAGATATCCCTCCGATAGCAGCTGGGAATAGGCGGCCTCCACCGTGATCCGGCTGACCTGGAGATGGAAAGCCAGGGCCCGCTTGGAGGGCAGCTTCTCCCCCGGCGGGAGGGCGCCGGAGAGGATATCGTCCCGGAGGGCCCGGTAGAGGGACTCATAGAGGGGCAGGCCCGGCGCTTTTTTCAGGGTGTAGGTTCGCATACCGGCGCAGGCTCCTTTCAAAAAATACTGGCGGCGGGCAGGGCCCGCAGCCAGTGCGTGCGCCAGCCTGGCGCGAATCGATTTATCTGCCGGGCCCGCTCGGTGTCGATATTGCCGAAAGAGGGTTGGCAGGAGAATTCCCGTTCCTGCCCGCCTCATACCCGTCAGAACATTGGACATTATCAGCAGAAACGACACCGAGCGAGCCCAGCAGATGGAACGATTACCGCCAGACCCACGCACGTATTGTCAGCGGCCACTGGCCGCCCGCCGATACCGGGCAGGCCCAGGAGGTGTAACGATTCCCACCGATCCCGGTGCGTACTGGCCGCGGGCTCTGCCCGCGCCCCGCCCGCTAAGGTTCTTGCGGCGTGGAGGAGGACCGCAGCGCTTCGATCAGTTCGGGAATGGCCTGGCGGGCCCAGGCGATGATCTTGTCTCCCCAGTCGAAGATCCGCTGGATGGCGAAAAACACCGTGGGGGTCATCAGCAGCAGCGTGAACATGATGAGCCTGGACCCCACGCTGCCGGTTTGCAGCTCCAAAATGCCCCAGAACAGGGTGAAGCACGCCACCAGCCCCGCCGCCATGGCGGCCCAGATGATCTTTCGGAACAAATTGAAGGGCTTACAGGTCTGAAACAGCACCAGCAGCCCCACCACCCCCAAAATGGCGGCGCAGACCGTGCTGGTCTCGTCCTGGGGCAGGGTGAAGACCTGCATATAGCCCTGGGCCATCAGCGCCACGAAAATATTGGTCAGCCCGCCGGGGAAGGCCCGCCGCAGCACCCCCGCCAGGAACCGGCCCCGAACCCGCTCATAGTTGGGCTCCATAGCCAGGAAGAAGGAGGGAATGCCGATGGTCAGGGTGGAAATGGCGCTTAAATGCACCGGGGCCAGGGTGTAGGGCCACAGGGTCAGCAGACTGCACAGGGCCAGACCCAGGGAAAAGATGTTTTTCACCAGAAATAGGGTGGCGGCCCGCTGAATGTTGTTGATCACCCGCCGGCCCTCCCCCACGATGCCGGGCATGGCGGCAAAGTCCGAGTCCAGCAGCACCAGCCGGGCCACCTGGCTGGCGGCCTGGGCCCCGGAGGCCATGGCGATGCCGCAGTCCGCCTCCTTCATGGCCAGTACGTCGTTGACGCCGTCGCCGGTCATGGCCACGGTGTGCTTCGCCGCCTTGAAGGCCCGGATCAGTTTTTTCTTTTTCTCCGGGGTGACCCGGCCAAAGACGGTGTACTCCTCCGCGGCCTTGCGGAAATCCTCGTCGCTTTCGAGATTCGTGACGTCCACCAGCTTGTCCGCGTTCTCAATGCCCGCCCGGGCGGCAATCTGGCTGACGGTGGCGGGATTGTCCCCGGAGATCACCCGGATGGAGACCCCCTGGGCGGCAAAATAGCGGAAGGTGTCCTGGGCCTGGGGCCGGATCCGGTTGGTCAGCAGCACCAGGGCCAGGGGGGTGAGCTTTTCGTCTTCCAGCGCCCCGGGCTGGGGGTCGCCGTCGTACCGGGCCACCAGCAGCACCCGGTAGCCGGACTCCGCCCAGTCCTGGGCCTGGGCCCGCACCTCCGGGAAGCCCTCCCCAATCAGATACTCCGGCGCGCCGGTGAGGTAGGCCCCCCGGTCCTTAAACACTCCGCCGCTCCACTTGGCCGACGAGGTGAAGGGAATGTAACGCTGGCATTCCCAGTCCGACGTGCCGTCGAACAGCTCCGCCAGGGCCCGGGCGGTGTCGTTGTCCGGCTCCCGGCTGCCGTAGAGGGCGGTGAGGGCGGCCTCCGTCTCGTCGTAGGCGTCCGGCGTCAGGGGCAGAATGTTTTCCACATCCATGGCCGGCTCCGTGATGGTGCCGGTCTTGTCCACGCACAGCACGTCTACCCTCGCCAGGGTCTCGATGCAGTTCATGTCCTGCACCAGCACCCGCTTCCGGGTGAGCTTCACGGCGGACACCGCCATGGCCACGCTGGTCAGCAGGTACAGCCCCTCGGGGATCATGCCGATCAGGGCGGCCACGGTACTCTCCACGCTGGTCCGCAGCTCGGAATGGAGCAGGAAAAACTCTTTGTAGAACATGGCCAGACCCACGGGGATCAGCAAAAAGCCCACCGCCCGGATCAAATGGTCCAAGGAACGCATCATTTCCGACTTGGCGGCCTTGGGATCGGCCTTGGCCTCCCGGGCCAGCTGGGCGGCGAAGGCGTCGGGGCCCACCTGGGTCAGCTGGGCCCGGCCCCGGCCGGCAATGACGAAGCTGCCGGAACGCAATGGGTCCCCGGGGCCCTTACCGATGGCGTCGGCCTCGCCGGTGACCAGGGACTCATCCACCTGCAGCTCCCCCACGCGCAAAATAGCGTCGGCGCAGATCTGATCCCCGGGGGAAAACTCTACGATGTCGTCCCGCACCAGCTCCGTGGTGGGCAGGGCAATCTTCTCCCCGTCCCGGTAGACCGGCAGGGTCTGGGCCGCCACCAGGGTCAGCTTGTCCACGGCCCGCTTGGCCCGGATCTCCTGGAAGCAGGCGATGACGGTGTTGACCACCACGATAACCAAAAAGGTCATATTTTTTACGGAGGAGCCCGCCAAAATCAGGATCGCCGCCAGCACCAGAAAGACCAGATTGAAGAAGGTGACGCAGTTGTGGAATATAATGTCCCGCTCGCTGCGGCCGGCGCCCTCCGGGGCGGCGTTGCCCCACCCGGCGTCCAGACGGCGCTGGGCCTGCTCCCGGGTCAACCCCACCTCGGGGTCCGGGTTGCAGACGGGCAGGGGGGTGCGGACGGGGGAGGTTTGTTTCTGTGAAGCCTTCATAGCTGGACCTCCTAAAGCGGCGCTGCCGCTCCAATACTTGCTTTTTCCATATTATAGCACATTCGCCCCGAAAACGAAACCCCTAGAAGGTTAAGCTTTTATTAAGATCGCGGGGACGAATACGCATTCGTGCCAATTTTTGTCCCCCGGCCTTGTAACAAGAATCCCCCCTGCTTTTGCCACCGGCAAAAGCAGGGGGGATTCTTTACAGTAGCGAAAAGGACGCTTCTTCAAACTGCCGGACCAGAAAATCGGCCCGCCATTCCACATCCCCCTGAAGCTGCTCAAAATGGAGGGAGGAAAAGGCGGCGCGGCGCTTTTCCCGGGGGCTGCCGCCGGGAAAAACGGCGGTGGGCCCGTCCGCTCCGCCGATGAAGCCGATCACCGCGGCGCTGTTCCTAGCGGTGGGGCCGGCGGGGTTCTGCGGCCCGATCTCAAGAGGCTGGTCGCCCTCGGCGCAGTCGCAGATCAGCACCCGCTCCTCCGGTTCCGGGGAGAGGGTGTAGACCATGGCCACCGTGTTGGTGGGATAGAACCAGCGGTCGGAACCGAAGGCCTTTGCCGAAATGGTCTTCCCTTCCAGCTCCTGTACGGTCAGATCATAGGTTTTTCCGCTGACCGGGTGGGAGAGCCGGAAGCGGTCCCCGGCTTGATGGGCCGTAAAATGGGGCCCCGGCACCCGGACGGGCTGCTGCTCCATGGTCAGGCTGAGGGTTTTGATCGCCGGACGGCGGCCACCCCAGGGGAACACGTTCCGGCAGACGACCCATCCGTAGGACTCGTCCAGCCCATAGTGGACCACGGCCCCTTTGGCCTCCAGCTCCATGGTGAACCCCTCCGGCACGCAGGGGTTGAAGCACACGCTGTACCCGTGGGAGGCCCGGAGGGTCTTCCCGTTTAATTCCAGGCGAGGCCGGAAATCGAAGCAGAGGGGATTTTCCAACTCCATCCGCATTTGCTGCTCCCGGGTGCGGTTTTCCGCCGAATCCCGCGCCGGGTCCAGATCCCACTTTTCCATAAAGCGGCGAATTTCCGCCGGTTCCGCCCGCATACAGAAATCCACCACCAGGCCCTTGCCGCAGGCATAGGCCGCCGGGATCACCCAGCGCCGCCCGGCCCAGGTAAATTCCACGCCCAGAGGGATCTCCGTCCCGGCCCGATCCTTTCCCCGGTGGACCCAGAAACCGCCGTCAAAATAGACCTTCCACGCCGGTTTTTCCGGCTCCGGGGCGGGCGCCAGATCGTAAAAATCTTCCGAATACTTGATTTTGGAGTAGTCAAAACCGGCCTGAAGGACATGGATATATGCCCAGGGCCGCTCCATGGGAGCCAGGCGGAAGACTTCGGCAATTTCCGACAGGGTCTTCTCCTGCTCCTCCGTGGGCGGATTGTCCCGGAGGAAGGCGCTAAACTGCTCCTCGTCAAACATCCAGGCCTGCTCTAAGGGGGCGGTGTCCCCGCAGGCCAGGAGCAGCCGCAGAAAATCCTCAAAATTTTCCGCCAGCGGTCGGACATAGTCGGGAGCGCTGTTCATGGGACTGACGGCGAATACCATCCCGCCAAAACCCCGGATGAAGCAGAAATGGATGCCGTCTACTCCCGCCCAGCCGAAAATCGACGCCCCCTTGGGGGTGCAGAAATAGGGCGTGTTGTCCGCCCGGCGCGCCGCACCCACCGGGCCCAGGTCGATGCCCTGCCGAAGAAATTTCTCGAAGGTCTTGTCCATCCCAACTCTCCCCTTTCCGCTTCAACCAGTCCAACCACCGCCCGCCGATACCGGGCAAAATCCACCATTTTACCTTCTTGTTTTAGCGCATCCCACGCTGTGGTTGCTCCCCCGGCCCCTTCCGGGGGCCCTACTTTCTTGCTCCTGCAAGAAAGTAGGCAAAGAACAGGCTTAAGGGGGCGCTTCGAGCAAAGGCGTTTGTTAAGGTATGATTGCCACCGGCAATCATAAATATTTTTGATCCGCTGCGCGGAGCACCACCCCTTAAGAATCCCCCGCCGCTCCCCAATAGTGCCAAGCTACGGAGAAAATTTGTGGGCTTACGGCTTTCTCATGTCGGTGCGCTCCGCACAGAAGGAACGATACCGAGCGGGCCCAGCAGATGGAACGAACACTGCCGGACCCGCGCACGCATTGTCAGCGGGCACCGCCCGCCGCCTCTGAGCGCTTCTTCATAACTTGACGCATCCGGGCGGCGTGATCCAGCTCCCGCTTGCGAATCCGCAGACTCTTGGGCGTGCACTCCAAAAGCTCATCGTCCGCCAGAAATTCCAGACACTGCTCCAAAGACAGTACCCGGGGGGTGGTCAGCCGCAGCGCCTCGTCGGACCCGGCGGCCCGCATGTTGGTCAGCTGCTTCTTCTTGCAGACATTCACCGTCATATCCTCGTTCCGGCTGCAAATGCCCACCACCATGCCGGCGTAGACCTGGACGCCCGGCCCAATAAACAGGGCGCCCCGCTCCTGGGCGTTATATAGACCGTAGGAACAGGCCTCGCCGCTTTCAAAGGCGATCAAAGAGCCGGTGAGCCGCCGGTCGATCTCCCCCTTCATAGGCGCGTAGCTGTCCAGAACGGAACTCATCACACCCTCGCCCCGGGTGTCCGTCAGAAATTCGCTGCGGTAGCCAAACAGACCCCGGGAGGGCACCAGAAACTCCAGCCGGTAGCGGCTGCCCATGGGGGTCATGGACAGCAGATCCCCCCGGCGGCGGCCCAGCTTCTCAATCACCGCGCCCATGCTGTCCTCCGGCACGTCGGCCACCATCCGCTCGATGGGCTCGCAGACCTGGCCGTCGATGACCTTGGTCAGTACCCGGGGGGTGGACACGGCAAATTCATACCCCTCCCGGCGCATGGTCTCCATCAGAATGGACAGGTGCATCTCCCCCCGGCCCGCCACGTTGAAGGCGTCGGTGCCCATCTCCGTGACGTGAAGGGACACGTCTTTGAGAAGCTCCCGCTCCAGCCGGTCCCGGAGATTCCGGGAGGTGACAAATTTGCCCTCCCGCCCGGCAAAGGGGGAGTCGTTGACGGAGAAGGTCATTTCAATGGTGGGGTCGGAAATCTTCACGAAGGGCAGGGGCTCCGGTGTATCGGGAGCGCAGAGCGTCCGGCCAATGGTGATGTCGGACATGCCGGACAGAGCCACGATCTCCCCGGCGGCAGCCTCCTGAACGGGCTTCCGGCTCAGTCCGTCGAACTCATAGAGCGCCGCTACCTTGCCCCGCTCCCGGAAGGCGCCGTCGTGATAGTCGCAGATGGAGACCTCCTGATTCACCCGGATCACGCCCCGCTCGATCCGGCCAATGGCGATCCGGCCCACATAGTCGTTGTAGTCGATGGAGGATACCAGCAGCTGCAAGGGGCCCTCCGTGTCCCCGGCGGGGGCGGGAATGTAGCGCAGGATGGTCTCGAACAGGGGGGCCAGATCGGTGCCCACCTCGTCGGGGCTGTAGGAGGCCACGCCCTGCCGGGCGGAGCAGAAGACGGTGGGAGAGTCAAACTGCTCGTCGGTGGCGTTCAGGTCCAGCAGCAGCTCCAGCACCTCGTCCATGACCTCGTGGACCCGGGCGTCGGGCCGGTCGATCTTGTTGACCACCACGATGACCTTGTGGCCCAGCTCCAGGGCCTTCTGCAAAACGAACCGGGTCTGGGGCATGGGGCCCTCGGCGGCATCCACCAGCAGCAGGACACCGTTGACCATCTTTAGGATGCGCTCCACCTCGCCGCCGAAATCGGCGTGGCCCGGGGTGTCCACAATGTTGATCTTGAAGCCGTTGTAGGTGACGGCGGTGTTTTTCGCCAGAATGGTGATGCCCCGCTCCCGCTCCAGGTCGCCGGAGTCCATGACCCGCTCCACGGTGGCCTGGTTCTCCCGGTAAACGCCGCCCTGCTTGAGCATCTGGTCCACCAGGGTGGTCTTGCCGTGGTCCACGTGGGCGATGATGGCGATATTGCGGAGCTTCTCCTGAGGTAACATAGCTGTATCTCCTTAAAATAGAATTCAACGGAATTTGATAAAATGCGTATCGGTTCCGGCGGCGGCGCCGATACCGGGCGGGCAGGATCGGGCAGCGATCCCAGAGGACCCCGCGCGCTTTCGGACTCTGTCCGTCCGCCGCCGGTGATTATAGCACAATGTAAAAACATTTGCAACTAAAATTGTGGGGTTTTACTAAAAAAATGGAAAAAACAGAAAAAGGTTGACCAAAAGTAGAAGGTGTGCTATAGTTATGCCGCTATCTCCGGCGGCCGCGGGAAAACAGCCGCAGTCCTGCCGCCGGAGGCGAGGCGCGATATGCGGAAAAAGGCGATAACCTACCTGATGATCGTGGGCGTGGCCCTGCTGGGAGCGCTGAACTACCAGCTCTTTGTCTTCCCTAACCGGTTCGCCCCCGCCGGGCTCAACGGCATCTGCACCATGATCCAGTACCTGTCCGGCATCAGCGTGGGCTATATGAGTCTGCTCATCAATATCCCCCTGGCCATCATTGTCTACCGCCACGTCAGCAAGGCCCTGGCGGTGCGGAGCATGGCCTATGTGCTGGTATTTTCCGGGGCGCTGCTGGTGCTGGGGCGGCTGGACCTGTCCCAGTTCGCCTACGAGACGGAAAACGGCACCAGCACTATCTTAGGCCCCCTGGTGGCCGGCGTCATCAACGGCTTCTGCTACTCCATGCTCCTACGGGCCAGCGCCTTCTCCGGCGGCACGGATTTTGTGGCCGCCATCATCCACAAGCGCCGCCCGGAGCAGTCCATCATGGGCCAGATCTTCCTGCTGAACGTGGCGGTGGCGGTGGCCTCCTACTTTGTCTACGATTTCCAGATGGAGCCGGTGCTGCTGTGCATCATGTACAGCTTCACCTCCTCCACCGTCTCCGAGCGGCTGATCAAAAGCGGCCGCAGCGCCCTGCGCTATGAGATCGTCACGGAGCACCCGGAGCAGCTGTCCCGGGACATTATCCAGAAGCTCCACCACAGCGCCACCCTGATCCCCGCCAAAGGCGTCTACTCCGGTAAGCCCACCAATATCCTGGTGTGCATCGTCAACAAGACCCAGAGCGCCGTGGTGGCGAACATGATCCGCCGCAGCCCGAATACTTTCGCCACCGTCTCCCAGGTGGGGGAGGTCATGGGCAACTTCAAGCATTTGGACCCCGAGGGCCGGCCGGAAAAAGATTTCCTTGACAGCGGGGACGATAAAGCGGTATAATTCTACAAATACAAATAAATTAGGAGGATCACCATGGCTTACTACTATCCGGAACCCAGCCACACCTTCAGCGAGTACCTGCTTATCCCCGGATACACCTCGGAGGACTGTATTCCGGACCGGGTGAGCCTGCGCACGCCCCTGACCAAGTTCCGCAAGGGCTTTGAGGAGCCCGCCATCAGCCTGAACATTCCCCTGACCTCCGCCATCATGCAGTCGGTGTCCAACGACTCCCTGGCCATCGCCCTGGCCAAGGAGGGGGGCCTGAGCTTTATCTACGGCTCCCAGACCATTGAGGCCCAGGCCGCCATGGTGGCCAAGGTCAAGAGCCACAAGGCCGGGTTCGTGGTCTCCGCCTCCAATCTGACCCCCGAGGCCACCTTAGGCGACGTGCTGGCCCTGAAGGCCCAGAACGGCTTCTCCACCGTGGCCATCACCCACGACGGCACCGCCAACGGCATCCTCCGGGGCCTGGTGACCAGCCGGGACTACCGGCTCTCCAGGATGAATAAGACCGACAAGGTCAAGGACTTCATGACCCCCATGGAGCATCTGGTGACGGCCCCCGCCGGCACCACCCTCAGCGAGGCAAACGACATCATCTGGGAGCACAAGCTCAACGCCCTGCCCATTGTGGACAAGGAGGGGCGGCTGTGCCACTTCGTATTTCGGAAGGACTATGCCTCCCACAAGGACAATCCCCTGGAGCTGCTGGACGAGCGGAAGCGCTACCTGGTGGGCGCGGGCATCAACACCCGGGACTATGCCAAGCGGGTGCCGGCGCTGCTGGAGGCCGGGGCGGACGTGCTGTGCATCGACTCCTCCGAGGGCTACACCTGCTGGCAGCAGAAGACCATCGCCTGGATCCGGGAGAAGTACGGCGACACCGTGAAGGTGGGCGCGGGGAACGTGGTGGACCGGGACGGATTTTTGTTCCTGGCCCAGGCCGGGGCGGACTTTGTAAAGGTCGGCATCGGCGGCGGCTCCATCTGCATCACCCGGGAGACCAAGGGCATCGGCCGGGGCCAGGCCACGGCGCTGATCGAGGTGGCGGCGGCCCGGGACGAGTACTTCCGGGAGACGGGGATCTACGTCCCCATCTGCTCCGACGGCGGCATCGTACACGACTATCACATGACCCTGGCCCTGGCCATGGGGGCGGATTTCCTGATGCTGGGCCGTTACTTCGCCCGGTTCGACGAGGCGCCTTCCCCCAAGGTGCTGGTCAACGGGGTCTACATGAAGGAGTACTGGGGCGAGGGCTCCAACCGGGCCCGGAACTGGCAGCGCTACGATCTGGGCGGCGATAGCAAGCTGAGCTTCGAGGAGGGCGTGGACTCCTATGTGTCCTACGCCGGGCCGCTCCACACCAATGTGGAGAACAGCCTCTACAAGGTCAAAAGCACCATGTGCAACTGCGGCGTGACCACCATCGCTTCGCTTCAGAAGGAGGCCAAGCTGACCCTGGTCTCCGCCACTTCCATCGTGGAGGGCGGCTATCACGACGTGACCCTCCGGTCCAGCTCTCAGCCCGGCGGCTGATTTCCAAAGGCCCCCACCCGGGGGCGGCCGGTGGCCGCTGACAATGCGCACCGGGTTTTCTGTAATCGCTACCCGATTCTTTTTGCCCAGTATCGTTTTTGCCAATTGAGAAAAAGTCAAAAAAAGGGGCCCCCACCCGGGGGCCTTACTTTCTTGTTTCGGCAAGAAAGTGGGTCCCCCGGAAGGGGCCGGGGGAGCAGTGCCGAAAAGGAATGCACTGAAATAAGAAGGTAGGCAGGATTGTTTTTTCTCCCGTCCCGGTGGAAGCGTCGAAAAAAAGCAGGGCCCCTTTCGGGGCCCCGATTTTATTTGACGTATTCGATGACCACCCGGCGGTTGGGTTCCGTGCCGGTGGAGTAGGTGGAGATGTTCTCCATGTCCTGGAGGGTGGCGTGGATTACATGGCGCTCGTAGGCGTTCATGGGCTCCAGGGTGGTGCGCCGGCGGAGCTTCAGGACCTGCTGGGCCTTCTTCCGGGCGTAGCGGCGGAGGGAATCCTCCCGTTTCTCCCGGTAGGCCTCGGCGTCCACGCTGACCCGGATGTGGCCGGACTGGCCCCGGTTCATGGCGTTGCCGCACAGGTGCTGAATGGCGTCCAGGGTGTCCCCCCGGCGGCCGATGAGATAGCCCAGATCCTGGCCCACCAGATCCACCCGGTAGGAGTTTTCCTCCACCTTCCAGGCGTGGGGCACGGCGTCGGAGCCCATGTGCTCCAGAAGACCCTTGAGAAAGACCTCGATCCGCTCCTCCGTGCTGCCGGGCTCGGCGGGCGCGTAGACTTTGGGCGCGGCGGGGACCTTCTTCTCCTCAGGCTGCTGCCTGGGGGCCTTGGGCTGGGGCTTGTCCCTGTGGGGACGGTCCTGCCGCTCGGGCCGGGCCTTGGGGGGGTTGGAGGTCCTGTCCACCTTGCGGATCTCGGGCTTGTTCTCCGGGGTGACCTCCTTGGGGGCCTCCTTCTTGGGAACCTTGGGCGGCTTGGCGGACCGGGAGGCGGAGGACAGGGCGGTCTTGGGGGCCGCCTCCGGCGCGGGGATGGGATCCGGGGCCTCGTAGGTCACTTGGACCTTGGCCGGGGCCGCCCCGAAGCCCAAAAAGCCCGCCTTGGCCTGGGCCAGTACCTGGACGGAAACGCTGTCCCGGTCCAGACCCAGCTGATTCAGCGCGTTCTCAATGGCAAGATCGATGGTCTTGCCGGTGGCAACAATGGTTTTTTCCATGTCTTATTCCTCCGTATGGTTGCCGTAGCGGTTGGGGTCATAGGCCCGACCTTTGCAGTAGGGCCGGCTGGGGATCCCGGAGAGGGCGCCGGAGGCGTCCGCTTCTTCGTCTTCCTCCACCGTGCCCTTTCGGGCGGCGTACTCCTTGGCCGCGGCGGCCTTGGCAGCCTGCTGTTCCCGCTGCTGCTTCTGCTGCAATTTCTTTTTGCTGGTATTCTCGGTGATGCCTTCGGGGTTGGCGGCCCGGCGCTCGGCCCGCTGCCGTTCCTTTTCGGCCTCGATCCGGTCCCGCTCCATGGCCTGCTGGAGCCGGATGGCGTCCTCGGCATCGTAGATCTTCCGGTAGTGCTGGGTCAGGATCACGTCGATGGCGATGGACACCACGCCCTGGACGAACCAGTACAGGCTCAATGCCCCGGGCACCGTGAAGCCCACCCACAGCGACAGCAGGGGCGAGATGAACATCATGGTCTTGTTGGTCTGGTTTGCCTGGGAATTTTCGGCGGTCTCCTTGTCCTT
>CANRHF010000043.1 GCA_947630345.1 uncultured Oscillospiraceae bacterium
CCAGCAGGGCGCAGATGGCCAGGTCCCGCCCGGTCACCGCCAGCAGCGTCCGGTTTTTCCGGTTGTACCGCACCAGAAACAGCATGGTCAGCAGCACGATGGCGTACGCCGTCAGCACCACCGCCGCCCGCTGCCAGGCCACCGGCTCCCGGACCCGCCACAGCATGCAGTGGACCCGCCAGAACAGATCCGCCGTCGCCGCCGCCAGCTCCGACAGCACAAAGGCCATGATGGTCTGGTAGATCCCCCGGAGGATGCTCATATCGCACAGCACCAGCTGCAATCCGAAGAGCATCGCCAGGGCCGCCAGCACCACCGGGATCCACAGCGCCGGGGGCGCGGAATCCGTCAGCTCGAAGAAGGATACCTGAACCAGCAGCCACAGCAGCGCGATGGGAATACTGTACCGCAGCTCCCGCCGGGGCTTCATGCCGTAGAGGAACAGCAGCCCCGCCAGCCACTCCGCCAGGGCCAGGTACGCCTGGGGAATGCTAAAAAATCCGTTCATTTACAGCGTCACCCCGCCCATGTAGTTTGCCAGCGCCACCAGGAACTCGTTTTTCCGGCCCCGGCTGATCAGCAGCTTCTCCCCGTGGACCACGGCGCAGCCGTCCTGCACACTGTCCACATGGGCCAGGGACACCAGGTAGCCCTTATTGCACCGGAAAAAGTGCATGGGCACCAGCTTCTCCTCGATCTCCTTCATGGCCCCGTGGACCACGATGGGCCGCTCGTTGGTGTGGAACACCAGATTGTGGCCCTGGCTCTCCACGAAGTAGATGTTCTCCACGTCCACCTTTTTGGAGCCGCCCTTGATGGGCAGCATCAGATAATTCTTGGCCCGGCTCTTCAGCCGGCTGATGGCCCGGTTGAGCCGCTGGGAGAAGGGAAAATAGGCCAGGGGCTTGAGAATATAGTCCAGGGCGTCCACCTCGTAGCCCCGGATGGCGTACTGAGGCATGGCGGTGATGAACAGGATCAGCACCTCCGGGTCCCGGAGGCGGATCTTCTGGGCGGTGGACATGCCATCCAGTCGGGGCATCTCGATATCCAGCAGCAGCAGGTCAAACTGGCCCTGGTAGTCCTCCAGCAGCTCCTGGCCGTCGCAATACAGGGTCAGGTGCAGCTCCTGGCCGTACTCCTTCTGAAAGGTCGCGATGAAGGATTGAAGCTCCTTGGCATAGGCGGCGTCGTCCTCCGCGATGGCGATATGGATCAAGCCTTTTCTCTCCTCTTCCTCAAATTCAATCCGTGAATACTGAAAGGACGTCCGCCGGGCCGATGAGCAGCAGCTTTTGGACGGTCTTCCCCGTGCCTTCCACCTGGACGGTCAACACGCCGCCCCGGCACCAGGCCTCCAGGGTCCCCCCGGGGAGCCGGCCCCGGAGCCACAGACTCACCGCCACCGAGGAGCAGCCCGTGCCGCAGGCCATGGTGTAGTCCTCCACGCCCCGCTCATAGGTCAGCACCCGGGCCGTCCCGGGACGCAGCAGCCGGTAGTAGCTGATGTTTGCCCCCTTGGGGAAGGCCGGGTCTCGGCGCAGGGCCGCCGACCGGGCCCGCCGGGCATCCAGCTGGTCAAATTCCAGGTCCTCCGCCTCCAGCACCCCGTGGGGGGAACCGGGGCAGCCCAGCTCGATATAGTCCACCCCCGGCAGCCGGTCCCGGTCCACCAGGAAGGGTAAATTCATCTGCACCCGGTACTGGTTTTCGGAAAGCCGCCAGCCGGGCACCGGCCCGGCGTCGGTCTGAACCACCATCTCCGGCCCCGCGATCCCCCGGTCATAGGCAAATCGACAGATGCAGCGGGCGCCGTTGCCGCACATCTCCCCCCGGGAGCCGTCGGAATTGTAAAAATGCAGGCGAAAATCCGCCCCCGCCGAATGGTCCAGGGCCATAAAGCCGTCGGCCCCGGTCTTCGCGCAGAGGGAACGGGCCAGGGCGGAAAAATCCAGGTCCTTTCCCCGGGCGTCCGTCACCACGAAGTCGTTGCCCGCCCCGCTCATATGCCAAAATTCCATACTATGCCTCCAAAAGTCCGTCCATCCCGTACAGCCCCGGGGCCTTGCCCACCAGGAACCGGGCGGCCTCCACCGCCCCGTCGGCGAACATCCCCCGGTCATGGGCCTCATGCCGGAGGGTCAGGGTCTGGCTGGGGGTGCAGATGTGGACCTCGTGGACGCCCACCACGGCCCCCATCCGCAGGGAGGAAATGCCGATCTCGTCCTTTTCCCGGCGGCCCTCCCCGGCCCGGCCGCAGTGTTCCCGGGCCTCAGGCCGCACCGCCTGGATGGCCTGGAACAGCATATGGGCGGTGCCGCTGGGGGCGTCCACCTTCCGGTTATGGTGGACCTCCACGATCTCAATATCCGCCTCGGGGAAATAGGCGGCGGCGGTGCGGGCCAGGCGGCACAGCACCGCGATGCCCAGGCTCATGTTCCCGGCGTAGAACACCGGCACCTCCCAGGCGGCAGCAAAGATCAAATCCTTCTCCTCCCGGGTGTGGCCGGTGGTGCCGATCACCACCCCGCAGGAGAGCTTCTTGGCCGCCTCCAGCACGTCTCCCACAGAACTGTGGTGGGAAAAGTCGATGATCACGTCGGCCTGGGGATTGGGAAGCTCCCCAAAGGTCCTGGCGGCCCCGTCCTCCCCGTCGATGCTCACCCGGCCGGTGACCTGGCCGCCCAGGCGGGCGGAGAGGAGCTTGCCCATGGCGCCGTTGGCGCCCCAAAGGATCACATTCACGACAAAATCCCCAGCTTTCTCATTTCGGTAAGTAACGTCGCCCGTTTGGCCTCCTCCAGGGGGGTCAGGGGCAGCCGCAGATACCCCTCCCCGAAGCCCAGGGCCGCGGCGGCGGCCTTCACGGGGATGGGGTTGACCTCGCTGAACAGGCAGCGGATCAGAGGCAGCAGCCGGCACTGAAGCCCGGCGGCGGTTTTCAGGTCCCCGGCGAAAAAGGCGTCGGTCATGGCGACGGTCTGCTTGGGGGCCACGTTGGACAGCACGCTAATACACCCCGCGCCGCCCATGGCCAAAATGGGCAGGGTGATGCCGTCCTCCCCGGAGTACACGTCCACCCGGTCGCCGCACTTGGCGAAGAGCTCCACGATCTGGCCGATGTTGCCGCTGGCCTCCTTCACCGCCGCGACCCGGGGATGGTCCGCCAGAACGGAGACGGTGTCCGGCAGCAGGTTGCAGCCGGTGCGGCCCGGCACGTTGTAGAGGACCACCGGCTTGTCCGAGGCATCGGCAATGGCGGTGTAGTGGGCGATGAGCCCGGCCTGGGTGGCCTTATTGTAGTAAGGCGTCACCACCAGCACCCCATCCGCCCCCTCGCCACAGGCGGCTCGGGTGTGCTCCACCGCCTGGGCGGTGGAATTGGTGCCGGTGCCGGCGATCACGGGCACCCGGCCCGATACCCTTCGGATGGTGAAGCGGATGACCTCCCCCCGCTCCTGGGCGGTGAGGGTGGCGCTCTCCCCCGTGGTGCCCACGGGCACTAAGGCATTGACGCCGCTTTCCAGCTGGAAGTCGATAAGGCGCCCCAGGGTCTCAAAATCCACACCCGCCGGGGTCATGGGGGTGATCAGGGCGGTGGCGGTTCCTTGGAAAATCCGGTGCTTCAAGATGAAGACCTCCTTAAAATGAGCCGTTTTTTATAGTATAGCACAAGTGTGGAAAAAAGGGAATATCCTTCCTTGACCGGCGGGCACTTGTTCCCGCAATTTTTGGTCACTGGCCGCTGTCGAACTGGGACTGATACAGCCGATAGTAGAACCCCTTTTCCGCCATCAGACTCTCATGGGTCCCCTGCTCCACCACCTGGCCGCCGTTCAGGACCAGGATGTGGTCCGCCGACTGGATGGTGGACAGCCGGTGGGCGATGACGAAGCAGGTCTTGCCCTTCATCAGCTCCCGCATGGCCGCCTGGATCTTCATTTCCGTCCGGGTGTCCACGTTGGAGGTGGCCTCGTCCAGAATCAGCATATGGGCGTCCAGGAGCATGGCCCGGGCAATGGTCAAAAGCTGCTTCTGCCCCTTGGAAATGGAGGAGCCGTTGTCGGAAAGCACCGTGTCGTACCCCTGGGGCAAGCGGGAGATGTAGGAGTGGATGTGGGCGGCCTTGGCGGCCTTCACCACGTCCTCCATGGTAGCCCCGGGCTTGCCGTAGGCGATATTCTCGTACACCGTGCCGTGGAACAGCCAGGTGTCCTGCAAGACCATGGTGTAGGCCCGCCGGAGGGAGCTCCGGGTCAGCCGCCGCACGTCCGTCCCGTCCACATAGACCCCGCCCCGGTCCTCCGGGGTGTCCACGTCGTAAAAGCGCATCAGGAGATTGATAATGGTGGTCTTCCCCGCCCCCGTGGGGCCCACGATGGCCGTCAGGCTCCCGGCCTGGGCGTGGAGGCTCAGGTCCTTGATGATGGGCTTGCCCGGATCGTAGGAAAAGTCCACATGCTTCAGCTCCACGTCTCCCCGCACCTGGGTCAGCTCCACGGCGTCCAGGGCATCCTGGGCCTCGGGCTTGGCGTCGATCAGGGAGAACACTCGCTCCGCCGCCGCGAAGGCGCTCTGCAGCTCCGAGAGGATATTGGCCACCTCGTTGATGGGGCCGGAAAACTTCCGGCTGTACTGGACAAAGCTGGACAGGTCCCCGATGAGCAGCTTGCCCTGCAAAAACAGCACGGAGCCGAACACACACACCAGCGACAGCGAAACGTTGTTGATAAAGTTCACCGAGGGACCGGTGATGGTGCCGTAGGCCTCCGCCACGGTGTAGGCGTCCACGGCGGCGCCGTTTTTCTCGTCAAATTTTTCCAGAACGGCCTTCTCCCGGCCGTAGGCCCGGACGGTCTTCTGGCCGGAGAGCATCTCCTCCACAAAGCCGTTCAGCTCCCCCAGCTTGGCGCTGCGCCGCCGGAACAGCGGCCGCACCAGCCCCGCCAGCCAGCGGGTGAACAGCACCGTCACCGGGATGGTGAACACGAAGATGATCACAAGTCGGGGTGCGATGGTCAGCATCATGACGAAGGACACCACCACCGTCACCGTACTCTGCAAAATTTGCAGCAGGTCCGAGGACAGAGACTGGTTCACCGTGTCCACATCGTAGGTGATGGTGCTGATGATGTCGCCGGTCTGGAACCGGTCGAAGAAGGCCACCGGCAGGGCCGTAAGATTTTCAAACACATCGTGGCGCATCTGCTTGGACACGGTGCGGGACAGGCGGATCATCACCACATTCAGCAAATATGTAAGCCCCGCCGAGGCCAGGTAGAACACCGTCATCAGCACGGCGCAGCGGAAGACGGTCTCAAAATCCACTTTCCCCGCCCCCAGGTCGATGGCGTTGATGGCCTGGCCGGAGAGCTTGGGGCCGTAGAGGGAGAGCATGCTGCTGCTCAGGGAAAGCACCAGGGCCAAGATCACCAGCAGCCGGTTCTTGCCCATGTACCGCCACAGACGGGAGAGCAGCTTGGGGGCGTTGAGCTTCACGTCGGAGAAATGCCGCCGGTCCCCGCTGGTCTCCCCCCGGGTCATCCGGCCCCCGCCGATCATATTGGGATTCGGCATCAGGCGCCCTCCTTTCCCTCGCCCATCTGGGTCTGGGCGATCAGGCGGTACTCCTGGCAGGAGCGCATCAGCTCCTCATGCCGGCCGGCGCCGATGACGACCCCGTCGGAGAGCACCAAAATCCGGTCCGCGTGGCGCAGGGCGCTGACCCGCTGGGCCACCAGCAGGGTGGTGGTGTCATGGTAATGCTCCCGCAGGCAGCGGCGCAACCGCGCGTCGGTGGCGTAGTCCAGGGCGGAGGAGGCGTCGTCCAAAATCAGGATCTCCGGGTCCCCCGCCAGGGCCCGGGCGATCAGCAGCCGCTGCTTTTGCCCGCCGGAGAGGTTGTTGCCCCGAACCATGACCTCGGAGTCCATGCCGGACTCCTTCTCCCGGATAAATTCCATGGCCTGGGCGTCCTCCGCCGCCCGGGTCAGGGCCTCCTCCGGCAGGTCCCGGAAAAACCGGATATTCCCGGCAACGGTGCCCTCGGAGATGAAGTCGTTCTGGAAAGCCACGCCGAACTTCTCCCGCAGCTTTTCATAGGGAATGGTGCGGATATCCCGGCCGTCGATGAGAATTTCCCCGGAATCCGGGTCGTACTGCCGCAGCAGCAGGGCTAAAATGGTGGATTTGCCGGAGCCGGTGGGGCCCAAAATGCCCAGGGTCTGGCCCCGCTCCAGGCGGAAGGACAGATGGGAGATGTTCTCCCCCACCCCGGTGTAGGAAAAGCACACGTCCCGGAACTCGATGTGGGCAGGCGCTTCCTCCGGCTCCGCCGGGGGAAGCGCCGTCAGGTCCTCCGGCTCCGCCAGGACCTGGGCCACCCGCTTGGCGCTGGCCTCCCCCTTGGACCACATGACGAAGATCCGGGTGATGCCCAGCATGGCGTTGAGGATCATGGTGAAGTACTGCAAAAAGGCCACCACCACGCCGGAAAGGCAGGCGCCGCTGTGGACCCGGAAGGCGCCCACCACCACCACCAGGGTCAGACCCAGGTTCAGCGTCAGGGACGCGGTGGGGTTGGTGATGGCGGTGATGATCCCCGCCTTCTGGTCCACGGCGGCCAGTTCTTCATTCACGCCGTGGAACCGCTCTTTTTCATACTCGGTCTTGCTCAGGGCCTTGATGACCCGAATACCGGTGATGTTCTCCTGCACCACCCGCACCACGCCGTCCAGCACGGACTGCTGCCGGGTATAGAGGGGCACGCTGGTCTTGGTCACAAAGTACACCACCACGGCGATGATGGGCAGCAGACTCAGCAGCACCAGGGCCAGGGGGGCGTCCATCCGCATGGTCATGATGACCCCGCCCACCAGCAAAATGGGGGCCCGGACGCCGATCCGCTGGAACCGGGCCAGGAGCTGGTTGATGTTATAGGTGTCGCTGGTCAGGCGGCTCTCGGCGGAGGGCACGGTGAGCCGGTCCATCTGCCGGGCCGACAGGGTCTCCAGCCGCCAGAACAGGTCGTGGCGGATGGCCCGGGTGATCCGTCCGGAGCTGACGGCGCTCATCCGGTTGGCTAAAATATTGCCCCCCAGGCAGGCCGCCGCGCACAAAAGCATCAGCCCGCCATAAATATATATTTGAGACAGCTCCCCGGCGGGGACCTTCTCGTCCAGAATGACCTCCATCAGATCGGGAATGAACAGCTCCATCCCCGTGGCCAGGAGCTTGATGGCCATGGTCAGAAAAATGTACCACCAGTGGGGCCGCAGGTACCGTTCCAGTTGAACCAAATCAGTGCGCCTCCATCCAGGCGACGGCCTTGGCCTTCATCTTTTCCAGGAAGGTGGCCAGCAGCTCCTTCTCCTCCTCGGAAAAGTCCGCCGTGAGGCAGGCCTCCCAGGCGTCCATGATGCTCAGAATCTGGGGCAGCAGGGCCAGGGTCTTTTCCGTGGGATACAGCCGCATCACCCGCTTGTCCGCCTGGCAGGGGATCCGATCGATCAGTCCCAGCTCCTCCAGGCACACCGCCTGGCGGGCCACGTTGCTTTTATTGATGCAGATCCGCTGGGCCAGCCGGTCCTGGGAGATCCCCGGCTCGGCGCAGATCTCCGTCAGATAGCTGGCGTGGCAGGATTTCAGTCCCAGCGGGGCCAGGGACTCCGCGCGGTACTGGGCGCCGCAGCGGTTGATCTCGGTGATGTCCCGAATCAGTTCCGACATAATGATACCTCCAATGACAGTTGCGATTGCAACAATTCTAACACGGAAATACTCAAATGTAAAGGATTATTTTCTGTTTTTTTGGGAGCGCGCCGATTTTTGACAGTTGCGCAAAGGCGAAAAATATGGTATTCTAAATGCCAGAAACCGACGCAACGGAAGGGAGCGGAATTTTGATGAAAAAAGGAAACCTTCGATCTTTGGCGGCCCTGCTGCTGGCCCTGGCGCTGCTGCTCACCGGCTGCTCCGGCGGCGTGGATTTTGAGGGATATGTTGAAAACGTCATGGAAATGGTGGGCCTGTCGGATGCGCCCACCTATGTAGAGGAGCCCTGGGAGCCCACCGCCTTCGACGACATGGAATACATCCACCCGGATCTGGACGCCTATCAGGCCGCCCTGGACGCCTGCCTTGCCGCCGCCCAGGGGACGCGGTTCGGGGAACTGGTGGATTCCATCTGGGCCTATAACGATGCGTACAGCGCCTTCTACACCGCCTACGCCTTGAGCTACATCCACTACTGCGCCGACCTGACAAGCGAATACTGGGGCGACGAGTACGACTTCTGCGAGGCTAGCACCGCCACGGTGGACGCCGGGCTGGATGAGCTGTACCACACCCTGGCGGCGTGCTCCTTCCGGGAGCGGCTGGAGACCGACGAGTATTTTGGCGCGGACTTCTTCGACGACTACGAGGGAGACAGCTTCTGGGACGACACCTTCACCGCCATGATGGAGCAGGAGGCCGATCTGGAGGCCCGGTACTACGATCTTTCCACCAAGGCCCTGGATGTGGAATACTACTCCGAGACGTTCTTCAACGGCTACGGCCAGGAGATGGCCCAGCTGCTGGTAGAGCTGGTGGCCCTGCGGCAGAAGATCGCCGCCTATGCCGGGTACGACAACTATCTGGACTTTGCCTACGACTATACCTACGGGCGGGACTATACCCCCGAGGATGCCGACGTCCTCATGGCGGATATTCAAAACAATCTGGTGGATCTGTACCGGATCGTGGACAACTCCGACGTCTGGACCCTGGGATATTCCAGCTGCTCCGAGGAGAAGACCCGCAAATATGTAGAGCAGACCGCGGGCGCCGTGGGCGGCGTGGTGCAGGAGGCCTTCGAGTCCATGAACGAGCTGGGCCTGTGCGACATCACCTACGACCAGAAGAAGTACGACTCCTCCTTTGAGATCTTCCTTTCCGATTACGCCGAGCCCTTCGTGTTCCTGAATCCCACAGGGATGCTGGGGGACCAGCTGACCTTTGCCCATGAGTTCGGCCACTTCTGCAACGACTACGCCAGCGACGGTAGCTCCGTGGGCATCGACGTGGCGGAGATCTTCTCCCAGGGCCTGGAATATTTGAGCCTCTGCGTGGGCGCGGGCAACGCAGATCTGGAGCAGTATAAGCTGGCGGACGGCCTGGCCACCACGGTGGAGCAGGCGGCCTACGCCGATTTCGAGCATCGGATCTACCGGCTGTCCCCGGAGGAGCTGACCCTGGAAAACATTCGGGCGGTCTATGCCCAGGTGTTCGCGGACTATGGCATCGGCTCCTGGCGGGATCCCCGGGACTTTGTGTACATCACCCACTTCTTCACCAGCCCCCTGTACATCATCAGCTATGTGGTGAGCAACGACGCCGCCTTCCAGCTCTATCAGCAGGAGAAGGAAGCCTCCGGCGAGGGCCTGAAGCTATATGTGGACAGTCTGGACACCGAGCAGACCACCTTCCTGGCCTTTATCAACGAGGCGGGGCTGGAAAGTCCCTTCACATCCGGGCACATGGAGGCCGTCCGGGAGATCCTGAGCGGCATTTTCGCCTGACATTCCCGGGAGAATCTCGCCGAAAACAACAAAGCCCGGCCGGAAAACAGGTTTTTTCCTGTTTTCCGGCCGGTTTTTGCCTCCGGGCAGCGATTTTCCGGAGATTTAGAGAATGGCGATGGCCGCCGCGTCGGCGGGCGCCCGCATGGTGACGCTTGCCGCCGCCGGGCCGGTGAGCAGCACCACCCGGTCCCCGGGTTTGGCCCCTACCAGATCCGCCGCCACGATCCGCTCCGTGTCCACCTCTATCAGCAGCAGCCCCGTGCCCTGCAGGGCCGGGTTCAGGCGGGCAGGCGTCAGCAACTCTTTGACCGTTCCGATTTTCATGGAGCTTCCTCCTGTCTCAAATGTGGCCTGTCACCGCTTCCAGCACCCGGCGGATCATAAAGTCCTCCACCTGGATGGGGTTGCCGGCGCAAGCCGGGTCCAGCAAGATTTTCTGGACCAGCTTTTCCGAGTCCAGCCAGACCTGCCTGGGGTCGATGCCCAGCTGGGCCAGGGTGCCGGCCATGGCCAGCTCCCGCCGGAGCCGCACCAGACCGTTTTGCAGGCTCCCGGCCCCGGGGCTCAGCCCCGCCAGCCGGGCCAGCTTGCCGTATTTCTCCCCGGCGGCATAGGCGTTGCAGCCGATCACCGTGGGCAGCAGGATCCCGCACAGGGCTCCGTAGGGCGCCCCGTATGTCTGCTCCAAGGTCCTGGCCATGGCGCCGCAGAGCCCAAGCCCCGCCTGGGAGTGGGCCAGGGCCGCCATGGCGGCGCAGACTCCCACGGCCTGGCGCATCCCCTGGAGCCCCGCGGCCGCCGCCGGCAGCTTGGCAAAGGTGGCGCTGAAGGCCTCTCCCGCCAGCAGATCGGTGAAGGGTCCGGCGTTCCGGGCCACATAGGCCTCCGCCCCATGGCACAGCACGGCAAAGCCCCCCTCCGCCACTTTTCGCGCGGTCTGGGGCAGCAGCATCCCGGGGTCCAGCACCGCCCAGCCGGGCCGAAGGCCCGATTCCCGGAGAAAATGCATGGCGGTCCCGTGGGTCAGCGCCGCCTGGTCCGTGACCTCCGCCCCCAGGTCCGCCGTGGTGGGGATCGCCGCCAGGGGGGCGGCGGAGCCGGAAAACCAGGTCATGGCCTTCCCGCACTGGATCGCCTGGCCGTCTCCCATCACCAGGATCAGGTCCGGACGGTACCGGCGGATGGCCGCCGCCCCCTCCGCCGCCAGGTTCAGCGTGGGCGCCCGCAGCCGAAACGCCTCGGTCTCCCGGGCCCCGCAGGCGGACAGGGCCTGCTGGGCCAGTCCGCCCTGGGTCTCCTCCTCCCGGCACGCCAAAAAGACCCGCTTGGCCCCCAGCTGTCCCAGCTCCGACGCGCCGCCGGCGCCGGTCACGATCCGGGTACCGCAAAAAAACACCGCCACCGTCTCACCGCCTCTTGCAGCTAGTATGACCGGGGGCGAAAAAAAGATGTATGGAAAATCTCACCGTCCAAAATTTGAAATACGTCTTGGAAACGGGAAACAAATGTGCTATAATAGGATAGCCGTGAACGGCTATCCTATTATATTTTGATTTTTAGTCCATTTTCTCCCGCCCTTTGGGCGGAACCGAAAAAGATGACACATTCTACCATTCCGCCGCGCGGAATGGTAGAATGGCCGCAAGGCGGCTATTATACTTTCATTTTAGTCCTTTTTCTCCCGCCCTATCGGGCGTAACCGACAAAATTCTGCAAAGGAGGCCCTCCATGCGGATACTGGGCATCGACCCGGGGTACGGGATCACCGGCTTTGCCCTGCTGGAGGCCCAGCGGGGCGGGTGCCAACTGCTTCACTGCGGCGCCATCACCACCCCGCCGGGGGCGGATTTTTCCGCCCGGCTGGAAATGATCTATGAGGACATGCGCCAGCTGTTGACCATGGCCAAGCCCCAGGTGGTGGCCATGGAGGAACTGTTTTTCGGTCAGAACGTCACCACCGGCATCGGCGTGGCCCAGAGCCGGGGGGTGATCCTGCTGGCCATCCGTCAGGCCGGGCTGCAGGTCTACTCCTACAAGCCCGCCCAGGTCAAGCAGGCGGTGGTGGGCTACGGCAACGCCACCAAGCACCAGGTCCAGGACATGACCCGGCGGATCCTCCGTCTGGAGAAGCTGCCCAAGCCCGACGACGCCGCCGACGCCATTGCCATCGCCTTATGTCACGCCCGATCCAGCACCTCCCTGCTGGCCAGGGCCCAGGAAAGTTAGGAGGAACTATGCTTTACTATGTCTCCGGGCCGGTGACGGTCCTGGAACCGGGCCTGGCCGTGGTGGACTGCGGCGGCGTGGGCTACGGCTGCCGGATCACCGCCTATACCGCCGCCCAGCTCAAGCTGAACCAGTCCGCCCGGCTGTATGTCAGCGAGTCCATCCGGGAGGACGCCTATGACCTATTCGGCTTCTCCACCCGGGAGGAGCAGCACTGCTATGAGCTGCTCACCGGCGTCAACGGGGTGGGGCCCCGGGTCGCCATGGCGATCCTCTCCGCCGGCGGGCCGCAGAATTTTACTCTGGCCGTAATGACCGGCAACGAAAAGCTCCTCACCGCCGCCCCCGGCGTGGGGAAAAAGCTGGCCCAGCGGATCATTCTGGAGCTGAAGGACAAGCTGGGCGGCGGCGACGCCGGACTGGACTTCTCCGGGCCCGCCCCGGCCGCCCCCGTCGCCGGGAACCATGCCGCCCTGGCGGCGGCGGCCCTCCAGGAGCTGGGCTACACGGCGGCGGAAGCCCAGTCCGCCCTCCGGGGGGTGGATCCTCAGGCCAGCACCGAGGATATGGTGCGCTATGCCCTCCGGGCGATGGTCACCGTCAGCGGCCGCTAAGCGCCGGCGGCGGGCAAGAAACATCCTGCCTACCTTCTTATTTTGGTGCGCACACCTCTGCGGGGCAGGTGGGCAAAATCCACCATTTTACCTTCTTGTTTTAATGCATCCCACGCTGTAGTTGCTCCCCCTAGCCCTGCCGGGGGCCTTACTTTCTTGTTTCGGCAAGAAAGTAAGCAAAGAAGCCGACCAAAGG
>CANRHF010000044.1 GCA_947630345.1 uncultured Oscillospiraceae bacterium
CGACCAGGGAGGTCATGATCTTGGTCAGGCTGGAGGGATCCACCTTCAGGTCCAGGTTCCAGCCGTAGATCATGGTGTCGCTGTTCTCATCGTACAAAAGCGCGGCGTGGGCGGTGCCGGAAAGCACCTCCGTCCGCATGGGAGAGGCGGCGTCCGGAGAGTGACAGCCGTTGGTCACATCCAGATTGTACCCGGCATTCGGGTCCAGGGGCGGGATCGTACCTGGCGGCGGTGTGGGCTGGGGCTCGGTGGTCCCCCCAGTCGAATCGGTGCCCTCCCCGGTGGAGGTCTGATCCGGCTCCGCCGCAAAGGCCCTGGGGATCAGGGTTAAAAGCAGCGCGAAGCACAGCAGCAGGCAGATAGGACGGTTTTTTTTCATATTTCTCACCTAATACGCGGCAACCGGACTTGTCCGGAAGAAAAATTTCGTGTATAATATAGAGGTATTATATCAGCTTTTCCCGCTAGAGTCAATTCCCGGGAGGTGCCGTCCATGAAAAAAGCAGGCGTTGTGGCCCTCGTCGCCGCCACCGGGCTGCTGTGCGCATTTACCCTGGGGCTGTACTTAGGAGGAGGCAGCGGGGACGCCCCGATAACGGTGCTGCCCCTGGCCGGGATCCAGGTCCCGCCTACTGCCGCCGCGCCCGTCCAGACGACAACGCGGTCCACCGAGACGACGACACCCACCGAGACGACCACCCCGGCGGTACAGACCACGTCTCCAGCCCAGAGCACTGCGCCGCCGGCTTCCTCCGGCAGCTCCACCAGACAGTCTGCCGGTCTGGTAAACATCAACACCGCTACCGTGGAGGAACTCAAAACCCTGCCGGGCATTGGGGACGTACTCGCCCAGCGGATCGTGGAATACCGCGCCGCCCACGGACGGTTTTCCAGTATTGAAGAGCTGATGAATGTTTCCGGTATTGGAGAGAAGCGGTTCGCGGCCATCCGCGACCTGGTGACTGTAGGAGGTTAGAACATGAAAATATTGGTAGTGGACGACGAGGAGCTGCTGGTCAAGGGCATCCGCTTCAACCTGCAAAACGAGGGCTACGAGGTCATCACCGGCTCCAACGGCCTGGAGGCGGTACAGCTGGCTCAGAGCCAGAAGCCGGATCTGGTGCTGCTGGACGTGATGATGCCGGAGATGGACGGCCTTGCCGCCTGCGCCAAGATTCGGGAGTTTTCCGAGGTGCCTATCATTCTGCTCACGGCCAAGTCTGACGACATGGACAAGCTCATCGGCTTTGATCACGGCATCGACGACTACTTGACTAAGCCCTTCAATATTCTGGAGCTGAAGGCACGAATCCGGGCCCTGCTGCGGCGGGCTAAGACCTTCTCCCAGGCCAGCACCAATCTGCTGACCATCGGTTCCATCTCCCTGGATCTGAACGCCCGGAACGCCTACCGGTCGGGCGAGCTGGCGGATCTGACCGCTAAGGAATTTGACGTCATCGAATTCCTCATGCGCAATCCCAACCGGGTCTACTCCCGGGAGGCCCTGCTGGACACCATCTGGGCCTACGAATACCGCAGCGATATTCGGACGGTGGACGTTCACATCCGCCGCCTGCGGGAGAAGCTGGAGGAAAATCCGGCGGAGCCCCAATACATCATGACCAAGTGGGGGGTGGGTTACTATTTCCGGAAATAAGAAAACCGATTTCCCCAGATACGGAAGCTCCCTGTTCCGCTATGCGGTGGTGTATGTGATCGTGACCACGGCGGTGCTGCTGTTCCTGAATATTTACAGCTCCCGGACCAGCCAGCGGCTGTTCTACCAGAGCAAGGAATCCTCCTTGGTGGAAAAATGTCTCCTGGCCTCCACGGAGGTGGCCAATCTGGAGGTACTGAACACCACCACCGTCACCGATCTCATCGGTCAGATGCGCACCATGCAGGTGACCCGGCTTATCGTCACCGACCGCAGCGGCGTGGCGGTATACGATTCCCTCACCGGAGAGGACTCCGCCGTGGGAAAATATGTACTTCTTCCCGAGGTTTGCCAGGCCTTAAGCGGGCTGGACGTGTTCTCCTGGTACTACCGGGATGGGGCCATGCAGTCCATGGCAGCCACGCCGGTGATGTCCTATGGCGTGCTCAGCGGCTGCGTCTATATGCTGGAATCCGACAACACCCAGGGAATGCTGATGCGCTCCCTGATCAACAGCATTCTGTCCGTCACGCTGAGCCTGGAGCTGGCGCTGCTGGTGTTCAGCATCACCTTTTCCAACGCCTTCTCCGTCCGGCTGCGGCGGATCATGGCGTCCATGCGGATCATTCGGGAGGGGGATTACTCCCACAAGGTGGTCATGGGCGGTCACGACGAGCTGACCGTGCTTGGAGAGGAGTTTAACGATCTGACCGACCGGCTTCAGGCCTCGGAACACAAGCGGCGGCAGTTTGTCTCCGACGCCTCCCACGAGCTGAAAACGCCCCTGGCCTCCATCAAGCTGCTCAGCGACTCCATTCTGCAAAACGATATGGATCCGGATACCGTCCGGGAATTTGTCAGCGACATCGGCAACGAGGCGGACCGGCTCAACCGGATGAGCCAGAAGCTGCTGAGCCTGACGAAAAGCGAGGCGCCCGCCGAGGAAGTGGAGCCGATCCTCATGGGACCCACCATCCAGCGGGTCCAGCGGATGCTCTCTCCCCTGGCCGAGAAAAGCCAAATCCGGGTGGCCCTGGATCTGAGTGAAGACGTGCCCGTACCGGTGCCGGAGGACGATCTATATCAAATCGCCTTCAACCTGGCGGAAAACGCCATCAAATACACCGCTCCCGGGGGAACCGTCACCATCCGGCTGCGAAAAATGGCAGATCGCGCCTTTCTGGTGGTGGCGGATACCGGCGTAGGCATCCCGGAGGATGCCATCGGCCATGTGTTTGAACGGTTCTACCGGGTGGACAAGGCCCGTTCCCGGAAATCCGGCGGCAGCGGCCTGGGGCTGTCCATCGTGCGGAATATGGTGGAGCGGAACCGGGGCGTGATCCATGTGGAAAGCCAGGTGGGCAAGGGAAGCACCTTCACTGTGGAATTTCCCTGCGTTTCAAAGGAGGCGGAGGCATGAAGAGGCTGCTTTGCCTGCTGCTGTGCGCGCTGCTGCTGGCGGGATGCGAAAAATCGGAGCGAATCGTCTCCCCAGGCCTGTTCTACTATCCTCGGGCGGAGGTATCTTACGAGGAAGACGGGGTCATCGGCAGCGAGGAACGAGAGACTGTCGGCCACGAGGTGGACTATTTCTTCCTGATGTCCCAATACCTCCACGGCCCCCAGGACCCGGCGCTGCGCTCCGCCCTGCCCCGGAACACCGCCCTGCTGTCCGCCGAGGTGGAGGGTACGCTTTTGAAGCTCACCTTCACCCAAGAGCTATCGGAGCTGTCCGGGCTGGATTTGACCATCGCCTGCGCCTGCGTGACCCTGACCTGCCTGTCCCTGTTTCAGGTGGAGCAGGTCTGCATCCAGGCCGACGGGGCGCTGCTGGACGGAGAGCCCAGCATTACCATGGACGAAAGCTGCCTGATCCTGGTGGATCAGAGTACCCAAATACCCCCAGAGTCCACTGGGGGAAATTGAGGTGAAAACGATGCGCATGATTTCCTGGAACGTCAACGGCCTGCGGGCCTGCATGGGAAAGGGCTTTTTAGAGGTGTTCGACGCCCTTCGACCGGATCTCTTCTGCCTCCAGGAGACAAAGGTTCAGCCGGGACAGGTCCAGCTGGACCTGCCCGGCTACACCCAATTTTGGAATTACGCCGAGAAAAAGGGGTACTCCGGCACGGCGATCTTTGCCAAAGAGGAACCCCTGTCCGTCAGCTACGGCCTGGGGATCCCAGAGCTGGATACCGAGGGGCGGCTGATTACCCTGGAATATCCGGACTTCTATTTTCTGACCTGCTACACCCCCAACGCCCAGCGGGAGCTGGCCCGGATCGACCACCGACTGAAATGGGACGCCGCCTTTCGGGAACATCTGCAGGCGCTGAACCGGCGCAAGCCGGTGATCGTCTGCGGGGATTTGAATGTGGCCCATCAGCCCATCGATCTGAAAAATCCAGCCGCCAATCGGGGCAACGCCGGCTTCTCCGACGAGGAGCGGGAGAGCTTCACCCGGTTGCTGGAGGCCGGATTTACCGACAGCTTCCGCTACCTCCATCCCGATCTGGCCGGGGCCTATACCTGGTGGAGCTATCAGTTCAAGGCCCGGCAAAACAACGCCGGATGGCGCATTGACTACTTCCTGGTGTCCAACCGGGCGGCCTCCGGCATCGTCTCCACCCCCATCTACTCCGAGGTTTTGGGCTCCGACCACTGCCCCGTGGGGCTGGAATGGGAGCCGGTCTGATCCGGGAAAAGTAGTCCTTCCTGTCCGTCCCGCTCGTCAAGACGCGCATCCGTCAGGCAGGCCACCTGCTCCTCAGTAAGCTCCTGGGTCAGCGGTACAAATTCCTGTGGACATATCTGGCCGTCGCCGGCGGGCGGCTCCGGGATGGCCGCGGGTGGACATTCCACCTCCGGAATGGGGGCGGATAGGTCCGGTTCGGGAACGGGTTCCGGCGTGGGCTCTGGTTCCGGCGCTGGCATGGGGATGGGCTCCGGCTGGGGACCTTCCAACCGCTTTTGCTCCGGCGCGGGCCGCCCGTCGTCAGCGTAAAATTCAGGTTCTCCCTGGGCGAAATGCTTGGCCGGAACGCGGACGTCTACGCCAAAAGCATCCCCCACGGGGACACAGACTCCCAGGTTTTCCGTCTTCCCGCCGCAACGCACCTTCAGCCGGTAGATCGCGTCCCGGGGCAGACTGCAACGGCAACGGAACCGGAGGTAGAGCCCCTGGGGCTCCACCGTGACCTGGCCCACCGCCCGCTCCGCGAGAAAAACATCAAATGTTCCTTCCATAAATCAACCCCCTTGGGTAAAACCTATGCCCAGGGGGGTCTAATTATGCGCCTTTTCTTCGTGTGGAAGCGTCAGGTTCAAGTTTTTCCCATAAAACCACCGGCAGGCCAAATTTAGATCTTCAAATCTCTCTCCCTTTCCGCCAATAAAAACCCCCACCTGCGGTGGAGCTTTGGAGGGAGTGAGAGAGATTTGAACTCTCGCGCGTTTTTTAGACGCCTACTCCCTTAGCAGGGGAGCCCCTTCGGCCTCTTGGGTATCACTCCAAATGAAAGTATTTTCTTTGCTTGGATATTCTAGCACAAGGCGGGGCGTTTGTCAAGAATAAAACATCTATTTTCCCCGCTTGTATTAAATTGCCCCCTTGCTTCCATTTTATACCTGCCTCTTAATATTTACATAATGTTTTATGCAACCCCCCGGCTGGGCCGGGGGGCCACGGTTTAATGAATTACGCCCGCTCTATCATGTCTTTCAGGTGGATTGCCAGCTGGGCCGCCTCCTGTCGGGTAAGGGCGCCAGCCCAGTCCGTATCCTTGGAAAACAGGCCCAGGTTCACCGCCTGCTCCTTGGGATCCAGGGGCTGTTCCGGGACCCAGACTCTTCCGTCTTCCGCGACAACTGCCTTGGCAATGGCCCGGGCCGCGTCCGCACGCCGCTCTGTGAGAAATTGAACGCCCACCGCCGAGTCGTGAAAATCCACTTCCAACAGGCAGGCGGTAGCCTCCGGTGCGCGCAGCTCAAAAAGTCCAGGCTTGGACTGAACGCTGCTGGCACGGTTGCTCTGCTGACCCGTGGCCTTCAGCTCCCGGATCAGCTTCTCCGCCAGGGCCTTTCCGCTGGTGTGGTAGAAGGCGATGGGCCCCCATGCCCCACCGCCGCCTCCGGCGTTGGAATGCAGGGCAAGATAGTAGTCCGCCTTCATTTCGTTGGCCTGCTGAGGCCGGTCGTCGATGGGGGTAGTCTTGGCGGCCCGGAAATACCGGACGCCGCACCGGTCCAGGTGCGGCGTAACGGCGTCCATCAGCAGATTCGTCTGGTCCATTTCCGATCCATAGCCGTTGATTCCGATGTTTCCGTCCTGATCCGAAGGGCTCAAATACCATAAATTTGCCATAATGGCCAACTCCTTTCCAAGATGGGGGCGATCCCCTCTACCCTATGCCAAAAGCCGCCGAAAGTTGCCCGTTTTCGCGCAACCTTTGACGGCCTTGACTTTTTGGAGGAAAGGTGCTATATTTCTAACGCATGGAGAGATGTCCGAGGGGTTTAAGGAGCCAGTCTTGAAAACTGGTGATGCGCAAAACGCACCGTGGGTTCGAATCCCACTCTCTCCGCCATGTCGGAGCAAATCATGCGCACTCCGTTATCAGGCGGTCCCGCAAGGGGCCGCCTGATAACCGTCTAATACGCTAGCGATGAAAACAGCCGCCGCTCAAGAACGTAAAACCGGGCCGGATCAACCGGCCCGGTCCATTTTACCCCTCGGGGATGACGCCGTCCAAAATTTCCTCCAGATACCAGAGCAGCGCCTGCCGGTTGGTGGTCCCGCCGTCCTGAACCACCGGGCAGGATTCCAGCATGGTGTAGCCGTCCTGCCCGTAGCACAGCAGATCGCTGGTCCCCGCCAGGGTATAGGTTTTACTTCTCAAGATATTGCGGCCGTTGATTTTTACATTGGATACCCGGCGCTTGCCATGGATCTCCACAAAATCCCCGTTTCCGTCCAGAAGTACCCCGGTTTGGATGGAATCGTCCACATCATAGGTAAGCCCCGCCGCATGGAGAAAGGGGGCGTCCCCGCCCATGACCGCCATTTCCAGGACATCCAGCAGCTGATAACCGGTGATCTCCACCACAGTCAGGCAGCGGTTCCCGGGCAGCAGAGACAGTAATTCCCCATAGGTCACAGTGCCCTGCTTCAATTCCCCGGACAGGTCGCTGCCGGAAATCAGGGCGATATCCGCGCCCATGACATTGCGGTATGCTTCGGCGCAGAACTTTCCCAAGGAGGTTTCCCCGGTCAGGGCACCATCCAGAAGAAGCGCGCCCTCCGAACGGCCGGCGGAGCGCTTTTTCCAGGTCTCCACCCGTTCCTCCGCCTTCCGGGAAGCGGCAGCCACCGCCGGATCTTCATCCGTCAGGCCGGAAACCGTGTGAACTAGGACCTGCTTGTCCTTTAGGTTCAGGCGGATCTCCAGCAAATCGCCCGGCTGGGGGCCGGCGGCACAGAGGGTGACGGTGTTGCCGTCCATGTCCTTCACGGTATCGCTTTCCACCACGGAAACGGCATGGCCGTCCAGATAGGCCAGCATCCCTGTGGTGTTCTCAATGATGTCCACGGAGGTATAGGGCGTGTCCACCACATCCATCCCGGTGTGGCCCAGGCAGATCACCACGTCCGCTCCGGCGTTCTTGGCATCATCGATGGCCGCCTGGACGCGGTCGTAGAGCTCCTGCCCGTCCTCCCCTTGACAGAAGCTGTAGAGGGGATTCCCCTGCCCGTCGGTAAAGTCGGCAAAGAGGGCCTTCTCCGGGGTCCTGGCGCTGCAGATTCCCACAAAAGCCACCTGATAGCCGCCAAAGGTCCGCAGGACGTAGGGAGCGAACACGGTCTTGCCGGTGGTCAGATCGATGAAATTACAGGCGGTATATTCAAACGTGCCCGCCTCCGCCGCGGCCAATAGGGCATCCAAGCCATGATCAAAGTCGTGCTCTCCCGGCACCGCCAGGGAAAATCCCGCAGCGTTCATCAGCGAAACCACGTTTTGTCCCTCGTCGGGCAGGCCGATCTCCTCCATGGCCAGGGTATCTCCCCCGTCCACCAGCAGCACGGCGGCGTCCGGGTTTTCGGCGAAGACCTTGTCTCGGTACGCGGCAAAAACGGAATCGTTCCGTTCAAGGTCGGAGGGCATGCTGACGCACCGGCCGCCGCCGGCAAACAGAAGGATTCCTTCTTCCGCCTCCTGGCCGGCGGATTCCCCGCCCGTGGGAAGGGATCGGCTGGGATCCGTGGCCTCAATCCCCGATACGGTGGACGGTGATTGATCCGTTTCGCCGGTAGAGCCTGTCCCCTGCCCTTCCGAAACGCAGCCCGCCAGCAACAACGCCGCAAGAATCCACGCAAGACAGCGTTTTTTCACGTTCCTTCCCCCTTTGTCCGGAAATAGATTCATTCTTTCTATTTAAAATAGCATACAATTGTGAATAAATCAACCAAAGCGCCCGGAGAAATCTCCGGGCGCTTTACAGGTGGTGATGGTGGGTCAGATCCTCTCGTCGTAGAGAAAGAAAAAGTAGCCGTAGCCGGAGGCGGCAGGGAAATTTACCAGCTGTTCCCAGGAGGCATGAAGGGTGAAGGCAAAGTGGTTTTGCGCGCCGTCAAAATAGGTCTCATAGGCCACGATATAGCCTAGACTATAAAGGCGGTCCATCTCTTCCCGGACCCAGGCCCCGTCCTGGGGCTGCTGAACGCCGTCCACAAACACGTCCACATAGACTTGGTAGCGGCGGCTCTGCCCGTATTCCTCCATGGCCCCCCGCAGCGGGATGGAATACCCCACCTGGCCGTTCTCCGGGGCAGCGTAGCAGGCGGCCGACTGGCCGCCTTGGCCATAGTTGGAAATCATCTCCATGATCTCCTCTGGCGGAAAGCTGGGGTCTCCCGGGCCGATCATGGGTCCGCCAATGGCGTTCTGACCTTCCGAGGACTGGGGCGGCGCGGTGGTCCCGGCCTGGGACTGGGGCGCAGTTTGGGTCGCACCGGTGTTCCGAGGGTCTTGGGGCTCCTGGCTGGGCCCGACCACATCCGTCTGGCCATGCTGGATCACTTGGTTAGGGGCGAACTGGGCCGAACTTTGCGCCAGCGCCCAGGGCTTCCACGCCAGCAGCAGCGCCAGGCAGGCCCCGGCGGCGCCCAGAGACGTCAGCCACCGCGCCCGGCGACGGCGGCGGGCGCGGATTTGATCGCTGCGGGCCAAAACCCGGTCAGCGACTTCACGGTAATTCCTCATGAAAGTAGCCCTCCTTTTCCAGTTGCGCTTTCAGGCTTACACGGCCCCGGTGGAGCAGATTTTCCACCTGGCGCTTGGTCTTTTTCATGACGGCGGCCACCTGGGCGTTGGACATCTCCTCAAAGTAGGACAGGTACAGCGCCTGGCGATACTCCGGCTTCAGCGCCGCCAGGGCCCGGTGGAGATGGATCCGCTCCTCCCGGCGGAGGTACGCTGTTTCCAGGTCCTCCAGCGCGCCCGGCTCCTCTTCCAGGGGCAGGTCTCGGCGTCTGCGCAGAAAATCGATCGCCAGGTGCCTGCCGATGGTATAGAGCCAGGTTTTGAAGGTATTGCCTCCGATGAAGCGCGGGCGGTCCGCCGCCAGCTTGACAAAGATATCCTCCACCAGGTCCTCGGCCGCGGAAAAGCTGCCGGTGATGCCGGACAAGTACAGCGTCAGTCCCGGCTGGTAATCCCGGACGATCTCCGCCAGCGCGTCCCGGTCGCCGCCAAGAAAGCGGCGATAGGCTTCCGCTCCATTGTCCATATTCCGCTCCTTTCCGAAAGACCGCTTCGAACGCCTTTCACCTATTAAACGCAAAAGGGCAAGATTTCTCTCACTATTGGAAAAAAATTTTTGCCGGGAATCCCGGCAAAAATTCAGGTGTCTTTCATTTTTTGGATCTTGAGCACCAGCGGAATCGCCACGCAGGCGGCGGTGACGCCGACGCAAATGTTGCTCACCATCATGGTCAAGCCCACGGCCTCCGCGCCCAGCCCGGTGAAGTTCTGGAAGAACCACAGCACCGGCACCCGGAAGACGAACACCCGGGCGGCGTTCAGAACCATGGTGGCCTTGGAATAGCCGTAGCCCAGCAGCAGGGCGTCCACCGCCGAGTTGACCCCCAGGGTGATGTAGCCCAGCATTTCCCACCGGTGGATGGCCACGATCCCGTCGCAAAACGCCTGGTCAAACTGGTCCTTGGACTGGGCGAACACCCGGGCCAGCCAGGGCAGGCAGCCGCTGACCACCGCCAGACCCACCGCGCCAATGGCGACATCCAGCGCCAGGAGGCAGTAAAACAGCTTTAGCGTCCGGCGGTACTTCCCCGCGCCCCGGTTTTGGCTGATGAGGGCGGAGGCGCCGTCCAGGAAGCCCATGTGCCAATTGGTGGTCAGGCCGCCGATATTGTTGGAGATCCCCAAAGCCCCCACGGTCAGGTCGCCGTAAGCCTTGGACATGGCGTTGACCACTACTTTTCCCCCGGCAAAGAGCATTTTTTCCGCCGCCACGGGGTAGGACAGCTTGAAAATAGGCAGCAGCGTCCCGCCCCTTAGGCGGATGTTTCTCACAGAAAAGCGGAAGATCCCCTCGTCCCGGAACATACTGCCCAGGGCGTAAAAAAGCAGGAACAGCTGGGAGAGTAGCGTCGCCACGGCGATCATCACCACATCGGCGTCCATGCCGTACACGAACAGGGCGGATAAACCCAGCTTGATCAGGATGATGGCCAGATTCAGATAGAGGATCCGGCGGCCATGGCCCCGGCTGCGCTCGATGGCAATATAGACCGTGTTGAAAAAGCTCACCAGCTGGGTGGCGATCTCCACCCGGAAATAGCCCGCGCCCACCTGGATCAGCGATTCCGGCGTGCCCATCAGCTTCAGAAAAGGCCGGGCAAAGGGAATCAGTGCCCCCGCTACCACCAGGCTAATCAGTACCGCCAGGGCGTACAGGGTCGCCACCTGGGTGCGGACCTGGTCATAGTCACCCTTTCCATATGCCTCGGAGATCTTAATACTGCCGCCCACCGCCAATCCAGTGCCAATGGCCGTGATCATCAGGGTGATCTGGGCCAGGGAGGCGATGGCGGACACCGCGTCGGAGCTGATATGGGCCGCCATGAGGGAATCCAGCACCCGGAAGATCTGCTGCAGCGCCTGGTACAGCGCCAGGGGGCCGCAGACCGTCAACAGCACCTTCATGGGCGGGGCCGTCAGGGCGTATTCCCGGAAAGACTCGTCCTGCTTGGAGACGCCGAACGCCATTTTGCGCCTTCTTTCTTTACAATACCACGCCGTCCTTGAAAATGGAAATCTCCCGGAAGCCCTTCTGCTCGGCCTTGGTCTGCCTGCCGGAGGCCACCTCCAGCACCAGCGCCATCAGATCCTGGGCAGCCTCGTCCAGCGTCCGCTTCCCATCCGCCACCACGCCGGCGTTGAAGTCGATCCAGCCGGCCTTTTTAACGGCCAGCGGGGTGTTGGTGGCCAGCTTCATGGTGGGGGCCGGCGCGCCAAAGGGCGTTCCCCGACCGGTGGTGAAGAGGATCAGATGGGCGCCGGCGGCGGTCAGGGCCGTGGCGGAGACCAGGTCGTTGCCGGGGCCGTAGAGCATATTCAGCCCCTTGGTCACCACGGGGTCGCCGTAGCCGATCACATCCATAATGGGCGCAGAGCCACCCTTCTGGACGCAGCCGCAGGACTTGTCCTCCAGGGTGGTGATGCCGCCCTGCTTGTTGCCCGGGCTGGGGTTGTCGTAGACCACCTCGTTGTGGGAGATAAAATAGGATTTGAAGCCGTTGATCATCTCCACGGCCTTGTGGAAGACCTCCTCGCTGGCGCAGCGGTCCATCAGGAAGCCCTCGGCGCCGAACATCTCCGGCACCTCGGTGAGGACCGTGGAGCCGCCCTGGGCCACCAGCAGATCGGAGAAGCGGCCCACCACCGGGTTGGCGGTGATGCCGGACAGACCGTCGGAGCCGCCGCACTTCATGCCCACCACCAGCTCGCTGGCGGGGATGGGCTCCCGGTGGAACCGGGCAGCGTAGGCGGCGCATTTCTTTAACAGCTCCCGCCCGGCCTCCATCTCATTTTCCACCTGCTGGCAGGTGAGGAATTGGACGCGCTCCGGGTCATATGCGCCCAGCTCTGCCAAAAACTGCTCATGGGTCAGATTTTCGCACCCCAGGCTCAGCACCAGCACCGCCCCGGCGTTGGGATGGCGGGCCAGGGCCGCCAGGAGCTTCCGGGTCTGGGCGTGGTCATGGCCGGTCTGGGAGCAGCCAAAGGGATGGGGAAAGGTGTAAAGCCCGTCGATGGAGCCGGTGACCAGGTCCTGATTCTCCCGCGCCAGCGCCTTGGCCACGTCGTTGACGCAGCCCACCGTGGGAATGATCCAGATCTCGTTCCGGATAGCGGCCCGTCCGTCCGCCCGGCGGTAGCCCTGGAAGACGCCGGGAGTCCGAGGTTCGGGGTAGTGGATCTGAGGATGGTAGGTATATTCCTGCTCGCCGGAGAGGTTGGTAGCCATGTTGTGGGTGTGGACGTGGTCCCCGGGGGCGATGGGGGCGGTGGCGTGGCCGATGGGAAATCCGTACTTCACCACGTTTTCCCCTACGGTCAGGGAGGCCAGGGCCATTTTATGGCCCTGGGGAATGTCCGTGATGGAGGTGACTGCCCCGCCCTCAATGGGAAATA